>NZ_BAAAMR010000075.1:0-51259 GCF_039529375.1 Actinomadura napierensis | reverse complement strand
CGCGTGTGCTCGGTCAGGTAGGCGGCGAACTCCTGCGTGCTCATCCGCAGGGCCCGGACGGTGTCGACCGCGACGACCGTCGCCGACCGGCGCCGCAGCAGCAGCGCGGCGCGCTCGCCGATGATGTCGCCGCGACCGCGGAACGCGACGATCCGCTCGCCGCCCTCCCGGTCGACGCAGATCCGCACCGCGCCGGAGCGGATCACCAGGAGGTCGTCGGCGGGGTCCCCCTCCCGCCACAGCACCTCGCCGAGGGGGAACTCGACCTCGTGCGCGGCGGCGAGGAACGCCGCCTGCTCCAGCGGGACGAGCGAGGCCCAGAAGCCGCGCCGCATGGTTTGGAAACGCGGCGAATGCTGATGAATGGGAGGAACGTGCTCGTGAATGGGGTGGACGTCAAAGGTCGGGGGATGATTCTGCTGTCGTGACATGTCGGATGACCCCATGCCTTGAATCGCGTCTCCGGCGCGTCCCGCCATTGCGGTCAGCCCCGCCGCGGGGTGCCGGCGGGGAGACGGAACGGTGCCGAAGTCGCGTCACCTATAGCCCATGCCGCGTGATCGCGGTTAGACTGGGTGAGTCCGCGGAGTGCGTTTTGCCAGGTCAATGCGGGTGGCCCCGCATCGCGTGCAGGGTGCCCGCAGGTCCGGCGCGACGCGCCCGGCGGTCTCGCGGAGTCGCCCCCCGCCTTCCGGCCGATCGTCTTGGCTCGCAACCGGTGATCGGCGGAGAGCGGGGGCGACTCTATTCTTTTTTCTGGAATTGCCGAAAAGCGACGTACCGGATTCTGCCTCCCCGTCGTGCTCCCCTCGGCGGCGCCGCCCGGGCCGCCGGGCCGTGCGTTTCCTTCTCGCTCCCCGTCCGCCGGGCGGCCGCGGTACCCCCGCCGCGTTCTCACCCTGCGTGAGGATCGTCTCCGTACCGAGGTGGCAGGCCGCCCGCTGGCGGGGCGGATGCTGCTACTTTGCCACCTAGCACATTACAACATAGTCTACCGACATACGGCACGCCGAAACCTGCTGATCGTCCGAGATTCCGTGTTATCGCGGGACTCCGGCCTTGACCGCACCGATCACCAGAGAGTCAGGTGTCGGCTTGTTCGCATGCGTCCTGACAGCTCGCTCAGTGCCAGGTAGCATACGGTTAGGTGGCGAAAACTACGTAGAGTGAGCTTCATATGACAAGTGACCAGGGGCCCATCGTCCAGAGCGCACTGCTGCGCACCGAGCTCGTCCGCCTCCGCAAGGAGAAGGGCCTGACCCAGGAGCAGGTGGTGCGGCAGCTGGAGTGGTCCCCGTCCAAGCTCATCCGGGTCGAGGGCGGCAAGAACGCCATCACCAGGACCGACCTGCAGGCGCTGCTGAACGTCTACGACGTGACGTCGGAGGGCCGCCAGGAGCGGTTGCAGGCGCTGGCGCGCGGCGCCCGCGAGTCGGCCTGGTGGAACGCCTACCGGGGCGACTTCGACCCCAACTTCCTCAACTACGTCGGGTACGCCGCCGGCGCCGCCTACATCCGGCACTTCCACGGCTCGGTGATCCCCGGGCTCCTGCAGACCCGCGAGTACGCCGAGGTCCTCTCGACCGCCAAGGTGTCGCCGCAGGCGCGGGCGATGGGCGTGAAGCTGCGCATGCAGCGCAAGGAGGAGCTGGCCAAGCGCGAGAACCCGCCGCGCCAGCTCTACATCATCGACGAGGCGGTCATCCGGCGCCACGTGGGGATCAAGGTCGATCCCGGGATCATGCCCGCGCAGCTGCGCGGCATCGCCGACCAGGCCGAGACCGACGACCTGCTCACCGTCCGCATCATCCCGTTCAGCGCGGGCGCGCACCTCGGACTGGAGGGGCCGTTCACCCTCCTGGAGTTCGACGGCGACCTCGACGACGTGCTGTTCCTGGAGGGCCGGTCGGGCTCCAGCGCGATGATCACCGGTGAGGACGACCGGATCACCGAGTACCGCGACACCTTCGAACTGCTGCTGGACGACGCGCTCTCGGCCGAGGAGTCCATCGCGATGCTCCGCCGCACCGCCGAGGAGCTGATGGCCTGATCGGCCCTTTCCCCGGGGGGAGCGAAACGACCGCGACGGGAGGTGACGCCGTTCCGGCCCTTCTCCAAGCCGAGTGGCCTTCATAGCACGCAGAGTGATCTTGTGTTCCCTTGTAGGCGGGATAACTGGAACCGTTTACACTCGTGATCGGGAAAATTTCCACAAGGTCGTGGTTCGTCGTGCCCTGCTTGGCTCTCGCCTGCGGGCGCCCCCGGCCTGTTCGGCCGACGAGGCGGCACCGCCGGCACCGGATGGAGGGTTGCTGGATGGTCTATCGGTCGAAGCGGGGGGAGGCGCTGACCTGGCGCAAGGGGAGCAGGAGCCAGTCCGCGAGCGACTGCGTGGAGGTCGCGGCGGACGGCCCGGCCGTGCTGGTCCGCGATTCCCGTGCCCCCGCCGCCGGAATGCTCACGCTCGATTCCGCAGAGTGGCGCGCGCTGCTGCGCGCCGTCAGGAACGGCGAACTGGACGGCCGCTGAGTCACGCGACTCATTCTCACCGGTTCTCGCGATAATTGTCGTCCGCCACAATCGGCGGCCCTCTTTTGCGGCGGATTCCGACAACGCGGTGACGCGCCGCCGCCCGGCGGGCGCCCGCGGTCGCCGCCGGGCGTCCGGGACGTCCGGCGGCCGACCCTGAGGCGCCCCTGACCGCACCCTGAACCGTCCCTGATCAACCTGCCGCGCGCCGGGAGCGCGGCCTAGCGTGATCTCGCGGTCCCGGGCCGCCGGGACGTTCTCCGGCCGCCTCGGCCGCTCTCCCGCCCTCGGCGGAAGCTCCCTCGACGTCCCTCCCGGAAGGACATCCATGCAGCGCAAGCACAGGCGGCTCGCCTTGGGCGCAGCGGCGGCGGGCATCGTGCTCGCCGGTGCGGCCGTCCCGTTGTCGCCGCAGTCGGCGGCCGCGACGGCCACCGCCATCGACTGGAAGGCGTGCGGCGACGACGGCAAGGCGCAGTGCGCGACCCTCCGGCTCCCCGTCGACTGGGCGCACCCGGACGGCCCGACGTTCGGCCTCGCCATCGCGCGCCGCAAGGCCCTCGACCCGGACGCCCGCGTCGGCACTCTCGTCTTCGGCCCCGGCGGGCCCGGTGACTCCGGCGTCCAGCGGATCACCACCGGCATCGACCGGTTCAGTGAGCGGCTCCGGCAGCGCTTCGACATCGTCAGCTTCGACCCGCGCGGCATCGGCGCCAGCAACCCGGTGACGTGCTCGGCCGCGCTCCTCGCCGCCCGTCCCGACCCGAACATCAAGAGCCCTCGGGAGTTCAAAGCGACCCTCGCCTACAACGAGAAGCTCAGGGACGACTGCCGGAAGCGCACCGGGCCGCTGTACGACCACGCCGACACGATGAGCACCGTCCGCGACGTGGACGCCATCCGCGCGGCGCTGGGCGAGACCAAGCTGAGCTTCCATGGCAGCTCCTACGGGACGCTTCTAGGCGCGGAGTACGCCGAGACGTATCCGGGCCGTGTGCGCGCGGTGGTGCTGGAAAGCGTCATCGACCACGGCGTCGGGTCGGCCCGGTCGTTCCTCGGGGCCGATATGGGCGCCGCGCAGGACTCCTTCGACCAGTTCGCCGCGTGGTGCGACCGGACGGCGAGCTGCGCGCTGCACGGCAGGGACGTCCGGGGCGTCCTGCGCGACCTGCGGGAACGCGCCGCGCGCGGGGTGCTCGCGGACCCGCAGACCCCGGGGCGCGCGCTGACGGAGTTCGAGCTGCTCGTGGTGACGTACAAGGCGTTCTACGGGCCCGACTGGGCGAAGCTCGCCTTGCTGCTGTCCGCGCTGGAGGCGAGCGAGCCGGTCCGGCCCGTTCCGGCGAAGCCCGCCGAAGGGACCGGGACCGACAACTTCACCGCGCAGTTCTGCTCCGACTGGAACCTTCCGGTCCGCGACTACCGCGAGTTCGCGCGGCTGTCCCGGAGCGGCGATCGGATCGCGCCCGACATGCACGGCACCCGCCCGGTCATGGCCGTCACGGCGTGCCTCGGCTGGCCGAAGCCCGTCGCGAACCCGCAGCACCGGCTGAAGGTGCGGACGGCGGCGCCGATCCTGCTGCTGAACGCCGTCCACGACCCCGCCACCCCGTATGCGTGGGCGCAGAGCGTCGCCCGGCAGATCGGTCCGAAGGCGACTCTGCTCACCTACGCGGGCTCCGGTCACGGCGTCTACAACAGCGGCCCGTGCACGCGGGACGCGATCGACGGCTACCTGATCTCGCTGAAGGTGCCCGCGCGCGGAACGGTGTGCCCGGCGGTGCCTCAGTAGAGGAACGGCAGCGTGACGCCTTCGGCGCCGGTGAGGTCGTGGCCGTCCGTGCGGCCCATGAGCCACGCGAGCAGGGGCGACGCCGGCCCGGACACCAGGAACTCGCCATCGCCGTGGGCGGCACCGGTGTCGGTGGCGAGCACGCGCAGGCGCGGGGCGTCGTCGCGGCGGGCGTAGGACGCGACGATGTTCGGCAGCATCCGGGCGATGTAGTCCGCGGGCCAGTGGGCGGGCGTGAACCCGGCGTCGAGGTCGACGTGGTGGGTGAGCACCTCGGTGAGCCGCGAATCGGCCGCCCGCGCGGCGGGGCGGCGGGAGCCCGACGTCCATTGGACGACCCGCTCCCACGCGCCGTCCGGCATCGCCTCGTACGCCTCGGCCCACCGGTCGGCGCTGGCGCGGACGTCGTCGACGAGGACGGCGGCCGGGCGTCCGGCGCCGTCCTCGATCTCGGTGGCGCGGGCCTCCTTGCTCGGGTACTCGCGCGCCTCGACGCCGGTCCGCGCCCAGGTCAGCAGGCGGGTGCCGCCGTCGGCGTTGCGGGCGACGTGGGCAAGGACGTGGCCGCGCGTCCAGCCGGGCAGCAGCGACGGCGCGCGCATGTCCGCGTCGCTCAGCCGGCCGGCGGACGCGAGCAGGTCGCGGGTGGCCGCGGTGATCGCGGCAAGCGGTTCCACGCGGGTCATGTCCGGGCCTCTCACCAGGGGAGCGGGCGGCCGTCGCGGAAGAAGCCGCCGGTCGGGCCGTCGTCGGGCAGCGTCGCGGCCCACACCACGCTCGCGGCGCCGTCGGCGACGGGCCGGCCGCCCGGGCCGCCCATGTCGGTCGCGACCCAGCCGGGGCAGACCGCGTTCACTAGCACCCCGTCCGCCCGCAGCTCGGCCGCGAACATCCTGGTCAGCGCGTTGAGCGCCACCTTGGAGGCGGTGTAGGCGGGAGTGCCGGAGGTCATGCCCGCCAGCGAGGCGGCCTCGCTGGAGACGTTGACGATCCGGCCGTGCGGGCTGCGCCGGAGCACCGGCAGCAGCGCCTGCGTCAGCCGCCACGGCCCGTACAGGTTGGTCTCCGCGGCCTCCCGGACGACGTCCAGGTCGGCGTTGGACGCCCGCTGCCAGGTGTCGTAGGTGATCGCGGCGTTGTTGACGAGCACGTCCAGCCGCCCGATGTCGGCTGCGACGCGTTCGATGTCGGCGGCGGACGTCACGTCCAGCCGGACCGGCGTCGCACCGGTCTCCTTCGCGGCGCGCTCGGCGGCGGCGGGATCGCGGGCCCCGAGCAGCACCTCGTGCCCGCGCGCCGTGAGTTGCCGGCACACCTCCAGCCCGATGCCCCGGTTCGCCCCGGTGACCAGCGAGATCGTCATCCTCCATCGCCTCCCCGAACGGATACCGGAAATGATCACGTGCCGGAGGGGCTCGCGTCCACCAGCGTGTGCTGGGTCAGCGGACGCCGCGCGGGCGGAACTGGACGCTGATCCGCGGGCCCACCGCGCGGGCGCTCTTCGGGATCGCGTGCTCCCACGTCCGCTGGCAGCTGCCGCCCATCACGATCAGGTCGCCGTGCCCCAGCTCCCGCTTGATCGTCGGGCCGCCGCCGCGCGGCCGCAGCAGTAGCGGGCGGGGTGCGCCGACCGACAGGATCGCGACCATCGTGTCCTCGTGGGCGCCGCGCCCGATCCGGTCGCCGTGCCAGGCGACGCTGTCGCGGCCGTCCCGGTAGAGGCAGAGCCCGGCCGTCCGGAACGGCTCGCCCAGCTCCTCCGCGTAGTGCTCGTCCAGCGCGGCCTTCGCCTCGTCCAGCACGGGGTCGGGCAGCGCCGTGCCCTCGTCATAGAACGACAGCAGGCGTGGCACGTCCACGACCCGGTCGTACATGCGGCGCTTCTCCGCATGCCACGGGACGGACGTGGAGAGCCGCTCGAACAGCGCGTCCGCCCCTGGGATCCAGCCGGGCAGCACGTCGATCCAGGCGCCGTGGGCCAGCCGCGTCCGCCGCGCCTCGCTCAGCGGGCGGGGGCCGGCCTCGTCGGCGCGGTCCAGCAGCGAGCCTTGGAACATGCCCTCACTGTACCCACCGGGTCAAACACATGTTCGATCAGGTCGGGTATCAGTTGTGGTAGGTGGTGCTGCAGAAGTTCATGAACCCGTCCGGTGCCTTCTTCTCCACCGACTTGCCGTCCACGAGGATCTCGCAGCCGATCACCCCTGTCGGTAGGGCGCTGGCGCCGGTGACCGACAGCGCCGCCGTCGGCTGGTCGCCGGTGTCCGGCATCGGGAACTCCTTGTGCCACGGCAGCTTCACCCCCGCCAGCGTCACCGTCTTGTTGCTCACCGGATCGTTGTAGACGACCTGCTTGGACACCGGACCGGACCCCCACAACACGTACTTGACCTGGTGGACGGTCCCCGTGTCGGCCTTACCGACGTTGGGAAGCCGCTGTAGCACCAGCCCCGCGAGCCCCGCCAGGATGCCCTTCGGATCCTTGTCCGGATGCTGGGGGACCTCCGACAGGATGATCCCGACGGTCAGCGCGCCGCGCCGAGCCTCCACCTCGTACTCGGACACGTCGCCGCCCAGCGTGGAGTAGTCGAACCAGCTCTCGTCCGCTCCCTGCACCACATTGGACGCCAGGACCGACTGCTTGCCCTTGCGGCGGTCCTGGTGCTCGGCCACCCCCTGCCGGAAGGCGATCTTCGCGCCCTGCGCGGTCCTCTGCAGGCTCAGCGTCAGCTGATCGCCCAGGATGTACATGCAGCCGATCGTGTTCGAGCCGTCCTGCGCCGGCGCGCCGTTCTCCAGCGGCATGCGCTCGTGGCCGAACCTGGCGTAGTCGTCGTCGGTCAGCAGACCGCACATCTTCGCCGTCAGCCGCCCGTTCTCCGGCTGCGGCCAGCCCCCGGCGGGCGCGGTCGCCCGCGCCGCCGGCTTCGCGGCCGCCCCGCCGGGCCCCGAAGCCTTGCCGTCGCCGCCCCCGCCGCATCCCGACAGGGCGAGCGCCAGCGCCCCGCCCGTCGCGACCGTCCTGATCGCACACCCACGTTTCACGCTCGCAGACCCTAGGGGCGCCCGATTACACCCGGCTTACACGTCCTCGCGCGCGGGAACGTCCGACCCGCCGCATAGCCTGCGCGGGTGACAGGAGGGCTGCCACGCCCGGTCAGGGCGCTGATCGGCGTGCGCGTGATCAACCAGCTCGGCGCGTACGTGATGGCGTTCCTGGCCGTGCTCGCCGGTCCGGACCTCGCCTCGGCGGCGCTGGCCGTCTTCGGCGTCGCGGCGCTCGCGTCGCGGTGGCTCGGCGGCGTCCTCCTCGACCGGCCGGCGCCCCGCACGCTCATCGCGCTCGGCCTCGCTTGCACCGGCGCCGCCCTGCTCGTCCTCGCCGCCGCGCACGGGCCGCCGCAGACGCTGGGCGCGGCGGCGCTCGTCGGCCTCGCCTTCGAGATCTACGAGCCCGCCACGCAGGAGGCGCTCGCCCGCGCCGCCCCCGTCGGCCGGCAGAGCGACGTCTACGGCGTCCTCGGCACGTCGCTGGTCGCGGCCGGAGCCGTCGGCGGGCTGCTCGCCGCCGTCCTGCTGCCGCTCGGCGCCCGCTGGCTCGCGGTCGTGGACGCGGCGACCTGCTTCGCCGCCGCCGTCCTGGCGCTGATCTTCCTGCCGCACGAACCCGTCCGGCGACGTGTGCGGGACGGTGCGTGGCGGCCGTCCGCGCGGCTCGTCCGGCTGACGCTCGCCGGAACCGCGTTCGCCGCCGGCTACCTCGCCGTCGTCATGTACCTGCCGTTCGTGCTGCTCCAGCGCGGTGCGCCCGCCTGGCTGCCCGGGCTCGCGCTGACCGGCGCCGCCGTCCTGTCCCCGCTGACCGGACGCCTCGGGCGCCAAGTCCTGGACCGCCTGCCCCACGAGCGCGTCCTCGCCCTCGGCACGCTCTTCCTCGCCGTGGCCGCTTTCGCACTGGCTGCCGGACGGTCCGTCCCGCTCACCGTCGGGGCCTACCTGGCGTGGGCTGTCGCCGACAGCGCGCTCCAGGGCCGCTGGCAGGCGCTGATCGCGGAGATCGCTCCGGAGGCCGAACGGCCCCGCTGGTTCGCGTTCTTCGGCTCGTCATGGGGAGTGGCGCAGCCCGCCGTCCCCGGTCTCGCCGCCCTGGCGGGCGGTGCGATGCCGGTCGCGGCGGGCGCGTTCCTGCTCGTCCCGCTCATCTTCCGGCGGCCACGCCACGGCGTGCCTGACGCCGGCGCGTCCCGAGGCCGTGCGGCCATCGGGGAACGCGACCGGAGTCAGGGCGAGATGGTGTGAACGCGCCGGCTTGGCGTGGAGGCGTCAGCTGTTCAGGGAGGACGCGCGTCGGCGCGGCTTCCGCTGGGAACCGGTGCCCTGCCCGTCCCCGCGCTGCGAGCCGCGCGCGGCCGGGCCGCCGCCACGGCCGCCGTTCCGCGCGCCGGACGCGTTGCGGGCGGTGTCCCGCCCCGCGTTGCGGCCGGTTTCCTGCGCCGGCTTGCGGCCGGTCCCGCTGTCGCGCGCCGCGTTGCGGTTGGGTCCGCCGTCACGCGTCGCGTTGCGGGCGGGAGCCGCGTTGCGGGAGGGTGCGGCGTTGCGCGCCGGGGCGGGGTTCTGCGCGGCGGCTCGGCTCGGTTCGCGGGCGCCGGTGATGCGGGCCAGCTCGCCGTCGCCGGAACGCACCTGCGTAACGTGCGGCTTGATGCCCGCCTTGGCCATCAGGTCGTCCATCTCGCGGCGCTGCTCGGGCAGGACGAGCGTGACCACGGTCCCGGCGCGTCCGGCGCGGGCGGTGCGGCCGCCGCGGTGCAGGTAGTCCTTGTGGTCGGCGGGCGGGTCGACGTTGACGACCAGGTCGAGGTCGTCGATGTGGATGCCGCGGGCGGCGACGTTGGTGGCGACCAGCACGGTGACGTCCTCGGTGCGGAAGCCCTCCAGCGCGCGGTTGCGCTGCGACTGGGACTTGCCGCCGTGCAGCGCCGCCGCGCGGATGCCGCGGGCCACCAGCTTGCGAACGAGGCGGTCGGCGCCGTGCTTCTTGCCGACGAACATGATCACGCGCCCGGCGCGGGCGGCGATATGAGCGGTCGTGTCCTGCTTGTCGTCGTCGGCGACGTGCAGCAGGTGGTGCTCCATGGCGGTGACCGCACCGGCCGCCGGGTCGACCGAGTGGCTGACCGGGTCGCTGAGGAACGCGCGGACGAGCCGGTCGACGTTGCGGTCGAGCGTCGCGGAGAACAGCATCCGCTGCCCGCCGGACGGGGTCTGCTCGAGGAGCCGGGTGACCTGGGGCAGGAAGCCCATGTCGGTCATCTGGTCGGCCTCGTCCAGCACGGTGATCCGCACGTCGCCGAGGCGGCAGTCGCCGCGCTCGATGAGGTCGGCGAGCCGTCCGGGCGTGGCGATCAGGACGTCCGTGCCGCGCTTCAGCGCGTTCGCCTGGCGGGAGAGCGACATGCCGCCGACCACGGTCGCCGTCCGCAGGCCGACGGCGTCCGCGTAGGGCGTCAGCGCGTCGGTGACCTGCTGGGCGAGTTCCCGGGTGGGGACCAGGACCAGGGCGAGAGGGGCGCGGGGCTCGGCGCGGCGGCCGGCGGTGCGGGTGAGCAGCGCCAGGCCGAAGGCGAGGGTCTTGCCGGAGCCGGTGCGGCCGCGGCCGAGGACGTCCCGTCCGGCGATGGCGTTCGGCAGGGTCGCGGCCTGGATGGGGAACGGGTCCGTCACCCCTTGGGCGGCCAGCGCGGTCAGGATGCGCGGCGGCAGCGGCAGCTCGTCGAACGAGTCGATCGGGGGCAGTGCGGGGGTGCGGGTCTCCGGTACCGAGAACTCGGCGTCCGGGCGCGGCGCCTGAACGGCGTTCGCCGGGCGGCGACGGCCGCCCCGGCGGTTTCCGCGCGGGCCGCTGCGGGCGGCCGGACGGTCGGCATAAGACATGGTGAAGCCTTCCTCGGAAGCGGTGCGTTCCGAGGACGTGCTCCGCTGCAGGGCCCGACGTCGGGGCCGGGCGAAGAGCTCACAGAAACGAACCGATGCGCGCGGCCGTTGCTCGCGCCGCGCGCTCTCGACAGTGGGGGATCGTGCGGCGGGCGGCCTTCACGGCCGGCCCGCCGCCCGGTCCGAGATCAAGCGGGAACGATGTTCTCCGCCTGCAGGCCCTTCTGGCCCTGCGTGATGTCGAAGGACACCTTCTGGCCCTCCTGGAGCTCACGGAAGCCCTGGGCCGCGATGTTGGAGTAGTGGGCGAAGACGTCGGCGCCGCCGCCGTCCTGCTCGATGAAGCCGAAGCCCTTTTCCGCGTTGAACCACTTGACAGTACCGGTGGCCATGGCCGTCTCCTTCTGGGTCGGTTCCCGGTCCGCACACCTTGTGCGAGCCGGACGCCGCGATGGCCCATCCGGAAGATCCAGAACAACAAAAAATGCGCCCGAGGTTGAACCGTCAGGCGCACATACATGTCTATGGGAACCGCAACTTTCTACACGCTACCACATGATTCCGTGGACGGCACCGGGACGCCGAATTTTGCCCGCAACTCGCGGGGAGGCTCCCCGTGCACCCGCGACGGGGCGCATACTGGCAGGAATGAAACCCTTCCGGCCCGCCCAGCGGCGACACCTGCCCACCAGCCCCTTCGCGCCTCCGCCCGCGGCTCCGCCCGCCAAGGAGTTCGCCCCCGACGACCAGGTCACCCACGACAAGTACGGCCTCGGCCGCGTCCTGGAGGTCGAGGCCGGACGAGCCGTCCTCGTCGACTTCGGGACGCGCAAGGTCCGGATTCTCGCCCCGTTCGCCAAGCTTTTCAAGCTCTGAGACCCGTCCGCGAAACCCGGCCACGGCGGTCACCGCCGCGCGCGGCCGGCAAAAGATCTACCCGGAACCCGCGCCGTGCCCGCGCGTCCCCGTTCAGGGGGAACCCGTTCGCGGCGGGCGCGTCCACGATGGGCGCGTTCACAGTGAACGCATTCACAGTGGGCGCGTTCGCATCCGCGCCGTTCACATCAGCCCGGGCTGCGGCGGACGAAGACCGTCGATGACATGCGCGCCGTCCGCGGCGGCCTCAGCCCCGTCCGTGCGGCGCCCCTCGGCGAGTTCGACGAGCCGGGCCGCCATGTCGGCGAACAGCAGCAGCTGGCGGGCGGTCGCCGGCCCGAACGGCTGCGCGCCGGGGCGCCCCAGCACGGCCAGCACCCCGCGCGTCGTCTCGCCCGTCTCCAGCGGCAGGATCAGGATCGGGCCCGGTGGCAGCCGGCTCAGCGTCTGATCGGCGGCGATCCGCGCGGACAGCGCCCGGCGGGAGGCGAACGCCCGGCCGAGCATCGACCGGCCGCGCCGCACCGTCAGCCCGCGCACCAGGTCGCCGTCGGCGCCGTCGGCGACGTCGATCCGGAGCATGTTCCCGTCTTCGACGGGCAGGGCGATGAACGCCAGCGGGACGTGCGCCAGCGCCCTGGCCTGCGCCGTCACGAGGTTCAGCAGGTCCGGCAGCCGGGCGCCGCCGAGCACCGCCGTCATCAGCTCGAACGACGCCGCGAACCGCTGCTCGTCCGCCGCGTCCCGGGACGCCCCCGGCGGGCCCCACGCACTCGTCGCCAGATCTTCGCTCATCCCGCTCTCCTCACGCGCTCGGACATTCAGGCCGCGGCCGATCGGGAGCGGGGCAGCGCGATCGGCACCGCACCACCGGCCGGCCGGACGGTGAACGCCCGGTCGAGCCCGGTGACGTGCAGGAGCCGGGCCAGCTGCGGGCGCGGCGAGGCGAGGACGAGGGAGCCGTCCGGCCCGGACCGGCGCCGCGCACCGACCAGCAGCGCCAGCCCGGACACGTCGCAGAACGTCACCTCCGACAGGTCGATGACGACGTGCGCTCCGGAGTCGGCCAGCGCGACGCGCAGCCGTTCCCGCAGGGACGGGGCGGAGGCGATGTCGAGTTCGCCGCTGAGGGCGATGAGGGTGTGGTCCGCGAGCTGCTCGCGTCTCAGCCCGGCCTCGGGCGAGGCGATGCCAGTGGGCATGTGGATCTCCGATCCGAAGTCTGTGGACGCCGGTCCCCGGCGGGTGGCGCGGGGATCAGCGGGCGGCGGCGCCGTCGCGTCCACGCGACGGCCTCGTGACGCCGCCGATGCCGGCCGCGGCGTGGCAGGTGCACGTCCGGGTGCGGACGGGATCGTGTTGCGGCGTCATGCGCGCCGTACCTGTCTGGCCTCCCGGGGAGGCCGAGTAACGGGGAACCAGGGGGACGCGGGCTTGGCCGCCGGCATCGAAAACCCCTCGTTCGCGCCCCAGCCTACGCCTACCCGCCGCCGGCGGCCGTGGCGCGCGCACGGGCCGAGGCCCGAAGACGACGCCGCGCACGCCCGTCCTCGCAGGCCACAGCCTCGCGCTCAGCGCGCCGGAACCAGCAGGCCAGGACCGGCCCGCGCTCCGGCGCAGCGGAACCCGCGGCCCGCCGGCCGACGGTCAGCAGCGCGGGACCAGCAGGTCCGGGTCCGCCGGCGGTCAGCGCGCCGGGACCGGCAGGTCCGGGTTCGCCGGCGGTCAGCGGTGCGGGACCAGCAGGTCCAGGTCGGCTCGCGTGACGCGGGCGCGTTCGGCCAGGCCGTCGCGGTCCATGCCCGCGGCCGCCACCAGCTCCAGCGCCCGCGTGAGCATCGTCGGCTGCTCCAGCGCACGGGCCGGTCCCGGCTCCTGGCGCCGCCACCCGCGCGAGCTCAGCGCGCCCATCGCGGTGCGGTACGCGCCCTCCTCCATGACCCGCAGCGTGCGGGCCCGGTACAGCAGCGCCGCGATGCTCACGCCCCACTCCGCCTTCAGCTCGCCGAAGCGGTCCCAGTCGGCGGACCGGGGAAGCTCGCCCGCGATCTCCTCGGCCGGCATCAGGAACTCCGCCGCGAACCGGTGCGCCTGGTCCTCGACGATCTTCCCGCCCGGTTCGGCGTCGGCGTGCATCACCAGATGCCCCAGCTCGTGGGCCCCGTCGAACCGGTTCCGCCAGTAGTCGCCCTTCGCCGGATTGAAGAACACCATCGGACGCGGATGCAGGCCGACGCTGAACGCGTCCACCCGCTCGGCCGCGTCGGGCAGCACGAGCACCACCACGCCCTGGGCCTCCAGGGTCCGCACCACGTGCGGCACCGGGCCCGGGCCGTCGACCAGTGCCCTCCGCGCGACCCGCGCCGCCTCCACCGGGCCGCCGCCCGCGATCTCGTCCGGCGACACCACGTACTCCGGCAGGTCCACCACCGGGAGGTCGACGAAATCCTCCAGCGCCGCGACGACGTCCGCCGCGATCCGCCCGTACGCCAGGGCCTGGTCCCGCTCGATCTGGCTGGTCGACCTCAGCGACCGGAAGTGCGCGCCGTCCAGCGACACCGCGCCGCGCCCGGTGCGGAAGAACTCGACCGGCACCCCCAGGGCAATGGCCAGCCGGGACACGACACCGTCCTCAGGCCGCTGCACCCCCGCCTCGTATTGCCCGATCGCCCGCGGCGTGCTCCCCACGGCCTGCGCGAGCTGGTTCTTGCGCAGGCCCCTGAGCCGCCGGGCCAGCGTCAGCCGCTCGCAGTCGAACAGCAGCCGCGCCTCGGCGACCCGCCGAGCCGTTCGCTCATCGTCCACTATGCCGTTTCAGTGCTCGTCTCTCCGCGCAGCCGCATGGGGACGTCGGCCTCGTCGTCCCAGAGCGGCATCGTCCGTTCGACGAGCTTACGGCGTGGATCACCTCCAAGCGCGTCGTCCAGCTCCCGGACCCAGTGCCATGCCGTCCCGCCGTCGGCATTCCACCGGGGGCGCCCCAGGAAGAGCTCCATCTCCAACGGCTCGTCGCTCGCACTGTGCGCGAGCACCAGCGTGACGACCTCGGGCGTGTCGCCGCCGAACCCGATGTCGAGCGCGAGCTGCCGGTCGTCCGCGTACTCCTGCCGCGCAACGGCCTGCTTGGTGGGACTGTCCCGGTCCCACCGGATCTTCCGCACCGCCCCGAACTCGTGCCGCTTCAACAGCACCCGATACTTCCCGTACCGCCAGCCGGGCGACCCGTTCAGATCGTCCCGGACCACCCGGTGATCGCCCTCGAAGACCCGGTCGATCCGGGACGTCAGCACATCGAACGCGGTCACCCCGTAAGACCGCTCGGTGAACCCCGCCGCCCGGCTCAGCCCCCCGAACACGGCCAGCGTCGCCTCCCGGTGCGCCTCCCGCACCCCGTGCAGGAACCCACCGGCCCGCAGCTCCCCCCAGACAAGGGTCTCCTCGCTCACACCCCGCACCCTAGAAGCCGCCACCGACAGAACGTCCGATAGTGAACAGCCGGACCTCCCGCAACCGCGGCACCGGCCCCGCACGTCCCTCCCGCACCCACAACGCCCGGACGGTCGTCAACACCAGAGCCCGTGCCCCCATGAACATCAACACCGCCAACGGCAGCTCACCGAGCAACGCCGTGATCACACTCACCACGAGCTCGCCCGAGCCCCACGACAGCATCACGTCGAACCACGCATCGCACACCAGCAACGTCCCCGTGACGATCTGGCCCACGATCGCGATCTGCAGCCGCCGCCACACCGCGAACGCCGTGAGCGCGAACGCCGCCGTCAAGGCGACGTCGAACCCGATCCACGCGGCCGCCCACTGCCCCGCCTTGTAGTGCTGCGGCAACGTGAACCCCAGCACGACCGTCCACGGAATGAGCCAGGCACAACACGCCACCAGGAAGACCAGCACCATTCCCCGGCGCCGCCGGTACCGCGGCTGCTCCAGCGGATCCTCGTCACCCAGCGCGATCAGCGTCCGCAGCAACTCGGCCCGCTCCTCGGCCGACAACCCCTGCAACTCCTCGACCGACACCACCCCGACCACCGCCCTCCGGCCGACGTTCCGCCCCAAGCATAAGAAGCGCCGACCGGCCGAACAGGCCGGCCCTACTTCGCCGCCGTGCTCTTGACCGGCGCGGCCTTCCCCTCGGCGACGAGCCGCTCATGCTGCTGCCACCCCTGCAACCACTTCCACCCGGCCCCGAGCGCCGCCGTGGTCGCCGCCACCATGAACGACGTCACCTGCGTCTCGTCCAGATGAGCACCCGGAACCCACTGCGCGACGACCCCCGCCAACCATCCGGCCGCCACGGCGAACACCGGCGTGAAAAGCGCCACCCCCCGCCCCATCCAGGACCCCTCCGTAACCGGCTCCTCCACCGACGTCCCGACCTCGCTCACACCCATCACCATCCCGCTACAGGCGGACGAGCCGCCCACGAACCGACATCGCCCCCCATGCTGATCCGCCACCGCCCCACCCGCCCCCAAAACCGCCAAATCCCACTCAAGCGCCCGGCAACCCAAGACCGATGAGTCTCGCCGCAGTGCCCGGTCTGTATGCCCAACACACGATCAGGCGCTCAAGGGAGAGCAACATGACCGCTACCTACACATTCGACGTCTTTTCCAGCCTCGACGGCTTCGGCGCCGCCGGCGGCAACTGGACCGGCTACTGGGGCAAGCAGGGCCCCGAACTGCTCGACCACCGCCTCGCCCTGTACAGCGAGGAGCAGCGGATGGTCTTCGGGGCCAACACGTATCGGGCGTTCGCGCAGATGCTGGCCTCGAGCACCGAGGAGGCCGAGGTGCGCGACCCGTGGGTCACCCGCATGAGGAACCTGCCGGCAACGGTGGTGTCGACCACGCTGGAAGAACCCCTCGACTGGCCCGACGCGACCGTCGTGAGCGGTGACGCCGTCGACGTCGTCGCCCGGCTCAAGCAGGAATCCGACGTCCCGCTGCGCTCGCACGGCAGCCTGGCGATGAACCGCGCCCTGATGGCCGCCGGTCTGGTCGACCGCGTCCAGGTGACGCTGTTCCCCGTCATCACCGGCCAGACGGGGCTGGACCCGATCTTCCAGAACGCCGCCGACTTCGACCTCGAACTCATCGAAAGCCGAACCCTCGACGCCCACACCCAAGAACTCACCTACCACCCCACCCCGCACACCTGACCCACCCGCGCCCCACCTGCGTGCTGTAAGCGACCGCCCTACAAGCCAGGAAGCAGCGACGCGTTCACCGTCCGCGCCACCATGTCAGCCAAGACCCTTCAACCGCCGAACGAGCGCCACAAACTGCTCAGGAGCAAGGGCGAGGTGGCCGCCGTCGGGATTCCTGCTGTCCCGCACCCCGACGCTGTTGTTGAGCGCAGCGACCTCGACACATTGAGCGCTGGTCCCCTCCGTCGAGTAGCTGCTCTTGCGCCATGGAGCCGTTGTCACTTCGCGTCCTTGAGGCGCCGTAGCACAGCAGCGAACTCTGCGGTTGTAAGCACGAGGTGCCCTCCGTCGGGCTGTTTGCTGTCCCGCACTCCGATGACGTTGGAGAGCGCAGCGACCTCGACGCATTCCCCGCCCTGGTTGGTACTCCTGCTGCTCTTGCGCCATACGGGGGGCATTACATGGCCTCCATGATCTGTCTGATCAGGTCTCGCGAGAGACTCTCGGGCAGCGCATGCTGCCCTATCTGGTCATAACGTAGAGCATATGACGCTACCTCGGACGTCCCCGAGGCCAGCCGACCCCCTCCTGGGGCCTCAACGTAGGCCACCTCCATATGGGGATTGGCGAGCGTCATCAGCATGAAGGCGCCATCCAGCCCGGGATGGTGGCCGACGGACTTCGGAACCACCCGTACACCTATGTTTGGACGGTGTGAGAGATCGATGATGTGAGCGAGTTGAGCCTTCATGACCTTCGTGCCGCCGCACGGCAACTCCAGCAGTGTCTGTGACAGCAAGAACCAAAAGGTGGGCGGATTGTCCCGCTCTAGGATCGTCTGGCGGGCAAGACGTTTTTCGAGCGCCGCCTCTACATCACTGAGATTGCCAGTCGTGAGGCCCGCTCGCGCGTAGTCGGGGGTCTGCAGCAGGCCCGGGACGAGATCGACCTGCCAGGTCTTGATGACGGACGCCTTGACCTCAAGATCGACGTACTGCCTGAACCAGTCCGGGTCGTGGCCGAGGGTGGCGTACCAGACCAGGAATGAGAAGATCCCGCCCGTGTTCCAGTGCTGGTCGAGGCGGAGGGCCTGATCCGCGTCGAGCTGGAGCACTCCGGTCTCCAGCCGTGAAACTGTCGACTTCGAGCAGCCGAGTACCTCGCCCAGCAGATCGCCCGTGAGTTTGCGCTGGAGGCGGCAGAAGCGAAGGTAGTAGGCAATGAGCCCCCACATCGAAGACTTCGGGTCGGGGGTAGGGCGGTGGCTCATCTTCGTCCTCCCATTTTCGAGGAGTTGCGGGAGTTGCAGGCAACTCTGACAAAGCTAAGCCGGTGCGCGCACCCTGTGGGTCGGAAGCAAGGAACCTGTGACCTGCGAGGACGGTTCAAATGGTGCAGATAGCGCAGCTCGGACAAATTTCTGTCGGTCATCCGACGGAAATAGCTCTTGGTGGAATGTGTGCCTGGCGACTGCCCGCGGACGCGACGTGCGCGTCCGTCAGCCGATCGCTCCTCACCATCGCCCTGACGGCTCTCCGCCTCGGCCGCGACATGATCGATGACGTCACCCTCGCTGCGAGCGAACTGGCTACCAACGCCTTCAACCACGGTCTCCGCGCCGACCCGCTCTCCCCGCCCGTACCGCCGGAGCTCTGGCTCTGGGCCCGCGTCACCCCTTCACCACAACTGGTCGTCTCGGTCTTCGACGCCTGTCGCAGCTCGTTCCCGGACGCCGCTCCACGTGACCTGCTCGACGAGCATGGCAAGGGCATCGGAATCGTCAGCATGCTCGGCGCCGACTGGGGAGCCCATCGGTCCCGATCAAGGCTCGGTGTCGGCTACCCGGGGAAAGCCGTCTGGTGCGCCTTCCCTCTCCGAACCTCCTGGCCGAACCCTCGCTTGACCGCCCCGCCGATCCTCGCCGCCCGACATCTCGCCGCCACTCTCACCGTGAGGGGCGTCCACAACGTTGAGCACCGTCATGGCCGAGGGGTTTCCCTGGTTACCGTTCCGATGGTCGGCACCGAGATCAACGTCTGGGTGGAGCCGGCGCATCTGACCTACTCGGCTCCGGACGGCTCGCGCGCACGCCGTCCCGTAGTTGACCTTCACGACACCGCCGAAAATCTCACCGGCTACCACGAGGGCTGTAGAGGATAGGTACTTCCGGACGTCTATTTCTGGGCGGCGGTTAGACGGTGTGGGGCGTCATCCTGCTTTGCGGAAGGTTTCGTAGCGCTGCTCAATGGCTTCCAGGTCCGGGCGGTCGATCCGCCGCCTTGGGAGGGTGAGGGTCACCCCGTCCATCTCTTGGAGGCCGTGTCTGAGCATCGGGCCGTCCACTTCCTGGAGGATGTCAGTGCGGACCTGGATCGTGAGGTTCGGTCGTATGCCCAGGATGTTGGCGTCGTACGCGGCGTGGTGGATCTTGCAGAGGGAGAGTCCGTTCGAGACGGCCGGCAGGCCTCGTTCCTCTCTGTCGGGAATGATGTGCGCGGCGTCGAGGAGTGAGGCGTGGCGCAGGCGGCACATTGCGCAGCTGGTGTCATAGGCGCGGATCACTCTTTGCCGGAATACAGGCTGGTGCAGGCGCTGCTTGCTGATCCGCTCAGAGTATCTGCGCTCCAGGGGACTCAAGGACGCATGTCCGGCGAGATTCGCCTGGGATTCGTCGAGGGCGACAGCGACCTGTGACTCGGCTGGTTCGTCTGCGACGATCCATACCGGGTAGAACGGCAAGTACAGCCCTTGTTGAACGCCGAAGAACCAGATGAGCGGTACTTCGAGGGCGCGTGCCTCCTGCAAGCCCTTGTTCGTGTAGTGCTGAGGGTTTCCTTGGTATTTGTACCTGAGGAAGCCGTCCGGGCCGAGAGCGTCTTCGTAAGGGGCGCGCTGGCCGTCCGATGTGTACGTCGTCAGGATTGACAGTGCGGCCGTCAGCCCCTGGGGCTTGCGGATGCCGAGCTGGTTGTCGACGAGCGGGACGCGCCGGCCTTCGAACTCGAAACCGAGGAGTTCCCGGCGCTCGACGACCGGATTGTCGGGTGTGCACCGGCGGTCGAGCCAAGCCATCGCGGCGCTGCGCAGGCGTCCGTCGAAGCCCTCGGCCTCCAGCTGACTCATGTGAATCTTCTACTACTTCGTGACCCCGGCGCGCCAGAGTGCATCGGCCCGAGGCGGCGGTCTTGGGGGCTGCGGGATCGGCGTGGTGGGGGAGGTGAACGGGGGGTTGTGGCGCGGTGAACTGGTGGGTGTGGGGGATGGGGTGGGTCACATTGGGGTGGCGGGCAACTAAAAGAACATGGGTGTCTGTATATTCTGGCGTTCTCTAGGGCGCCGGGTGGCGTCCCGGTTGCGGAGGATGCCGGCATGCCCGTTTCTCTCTTGGACAGCGATCCCCGGCAGCTCGGCGGGTACTGGCTCGCCGGGCGGTTGGGGGCCGGGGGGCAGGGCGTTGTCTACGAGGGGTACGACGTCCAGGGGCGTCGGGTCGCCGTCAAGGCGTTGCACCCTGAGACGGTCAACGAGGCGCTGCGCAATGGGTTGCGCAAGGAGGTCGCGACGCTGCAGCGAGTCGCGTCGTTCTGCACGGCGCGGATCATCAGTGCGGATCTCGACAGCGCGCCGCCCTACGTCGTCAGCGAGTACGTTCCGGGCCCTGACCTGGCGGAATGGGTCGGTGAGCGGGGGGCGTACGGGCCGGACGAGCTGCATCGGCTCGCCATCGGGATCGCGACGGCGCTGGCGTCCATTCACCGGGCCGGGATCATTCACCGGGACCTGAAGCCCGCGAACGTGCTGCTGGGGCCGGACGGGCCGCGCGTCATCGACTTCGGCATCGCCAAGACGGACGAGATGTCGCGGAGCGCGACGGGTTCGCTCAAGGGGACGCCGCGGTGGATGGCGCCGGAGTCGTTCCGCGGGAAGCGGGCCACGTCGGCGGTGGACGTGTGGGCGTGGGCGGCGGTCGTGCTGTTCGCCGCGAACGGGAGGCCGCCGTTCAACGGTGACACGATGGCGAGCCTGCATCACCAGATCCTGAACGAGCGTCCGAAGACCGATGTGCTGGCGGAGCCGTTGCGGGGGCTCGTGGAGGCGGCGCTCAGCCAGGATCCCGAACAGCGTCCGAGTGCGCAGGAGGTCTTGGACGGCCTGCTCAGCGGGGTGACCGGGGACGCGCTGGAGGCGGGGACGAGGGCGGCCGGGCAGGGGGAGCCGCCGTCGGTGACGTTGCCGCCCTCGCTGGGGGACGTCGCCGAGCAGGTCTACGGACGGCTCGACCGGGAGGCGCAGCAGGCCGTCCCGCGGGTCCTGCTCAGGATGGTGGCGGCGCCGTCGGATGCTCAGGGTGCGCTGCAGCCGATCCCGCTCGGCGATCTCGTCGACGGGGCGACGAGCGAACGCGGGATGCAGGAGGTCTTGGACGGTCTCGGCGGTGCGGGGCTGTTGCAGCGGGACGGCGCCATGGTGTCCATCGGCACGCCCGCGCTGCTGCGTGCGTGGCCCCGGCTCGCCGACTGGGTGAATGCGGAACGCGAGGGGCTCGCGGTTCATCAGGCGTTGGCGGGTGCCGCGCGGTTGTGGAACGCGAACGGGCGCAAGCAGGCCGACCTGTATCAGGGGTCCGCGCTGGACGAGGCGCTGGCCTGGGCGTCCGTCGGGCGGCGGCAGCTCACGCTGAACCTGGCCGAGCGGGCGTTCCTGGACGCGTCGGTCCGGCAGACGCGCGACCGGGCCCGGACGCGGGCGGCCGTAACCGTCACGCTGGCCGTCCTGCTGGTCCTGGCCTTGGGTGCGGGCGCGGCCGTCGCCGTGCAGAGCCGCAACCTCAGGAAGACCAACGCGACGGTCGCCCGGCAGCGCGACGCGGCGGTCGGACGGCAGCTGGCGACGCGGGCCGTCCAGCTGCGCCGGACCGATCCGGTCCTCGCCCGCAGGCTGGCCGTCGCCGCGTCCGCCCTCGGTGGCGACACCTTCGAGACGCGTGACGCGCTGCTGACCCTGGGGACGCAGTGGGAGCAGGACATCTACCGGCCGCCCGGCGTCGACGGCGGATGGAACACGCTGGCCCCCGACAAGGGCGCCCCGTTCGGGTGGTGGAAGGGCAACACCGTCGTCCTGGCGGATCCGGGCACCGAGAAGGCGGGGCCGAGGCTGACGGTCCCCGGCGCGGTGCTGAAGGGCCTCGGAATGACCCTCGACGGCAAGCGCCTGCTCAGCCTCCAGGCGGACGGCACCCTGACGCTGTGGAACACCGCCACGGGGGCCCGCACCGTCCTGCCGTTCAAGCACGTGGTGGGGGACGGCCTGGGGTTCAGCCCCACCGGCTCGCGGCTCGTCGCGACCCACGACGGAACCGTCAGAGTGCTCGACACCGCCACCGGCCGGATGCTGTTCTCCGCCAAGGAGGGCTACTCGATCCAGGGCCCGGTCGTCTCCCCGGACGAGACGATGCTCATCGGCGTGTCCCCGGTCGGCAAGCACGGCTGGAAGCTGACCGGGCGCGACCTGCGCACCTTCAAGCCGATCCGCGTACCCCGCGTCCTCGAGAAGCTGAGCAGCACGTCCCGCCTGACCTTCAGCCCCGACGGCCGGTACCTCGCGGCCACCGACGTCGACGGGCAGCGGAACGGCATCACGGTGGTGGACGTCAAGACCGGCAAGGAGCGCACGACCCTGGTGCGGCCGAAGGGGTACAACGACCTGGAGACCGACATCGTCTTCAGCCCGGACGGGCGGTTCATCGCGTCCGACATGATGATGTGGAGCACCGAGCCGGGCATCTCGGAGCCGCCCGCCCTGGCGTACAAGCCGGACGACATGTGCACCTCCACCCGGTTCAGCGCCGACGGGCTGAGCCTGCGCTGCCTCGACTCGCAGGGCCGGATCAGGTCGATCGACGTGGCCGCGTTCGTGCGTCCCGTCCAGGTGGCCCTGGCGCACGGCGACTCGGCGATCAGCCTCGACGGGTCCACGCTGGCGACCGTCGACCCGCTGCCCTACAACCGCGCCGTCAAGATCTGGGACACCGCGACCAGGAGGCAGCGGCCGAGCCTGCCCATCACCGTCGACCTCGACTACGAGGGGGACCGGTTCTCGCTGTCCCAGGACGGCCGGCAGTTCGCCCTCCTCAAGCACGACGGGACGGTCGAGATCTGGGACGTCCGGTCCCGCACGAAGCGGTCCACCATCAAGCTTCCGCCGGACGGGTTGACGCGCCGTCCCGTGCCGTCGTTCTCCCCGGACGGCCGGTCCGTGGCCACTCTCACGCTCGCGGGCCCGCAGACCCCGGCGAACGCGAACTCGCCGACGCAGCCCACCACGCTGCAGTTCTGGGACACCGCCACCGGCCGGCGCCTCGGGCAGGCGCAGGCCGCGCAGCGCACCTCCGCGTCCGACGGTTCCGAGGAGATGAGGATCGTGTGGAGCAAGGACGGCCGCCGGGTGATCTCCGCCAACGACCTCGGTGTGGTCGCCTTCCCGTCCGGGAGGACCCTCGCGCCGCCGAACTCGCTGGCGACGACCGTCCAGGCCATCGGCGCGAAGGACACCCTGGTCACCGTGCAGGACCGCGTCGACCAGCGGTCGCTGTCGTTCTGGAACGCCCGGACGCTCAAGCAGATCGGCACCCCCGTCGCGACGCCGGACGGCAAGACCCCGATCGCGGCCGTCTCGCCGGACGGCCGCCTGCTCGCCACCGCGGACATGAAGGGCAAGATCGACCTGTGGGACGTGCAGAGCCAGCGGCGGCTCGGGCTCGCGCTCACCGGGCACACCACGTCCTCGATCGACGCGGTGATCGAGTCGCTGGCCTTCAGCGCGGACGGCACCCGGCTCTACAGCGTGGCCGGCGACGACGGCAAGCTCGTCACCCACACCGTCGCGCCGCGCCTCCTCAAGGCCGACCTCTGCAAGCGCACGGGATCACTGTCCCGGCGCGAATGGTCCCAGTACGTCCAGGACATCCCGTACCGCAAGACCTGCTGACCCCGCCTCAGCGGCCCAGCAGGATCTCCATCATGCGGTCGCCCGGATCGGTGCCCTCGGAGGCCCCGCCGGACGGGATCAGGTAGCCGCCGACCCACGAGCGCAGCATCAGCAGCGCCCGCAGCCGCGCGTCCTCCGCGCCGAATCCGAGGTCCTCCAGGCATGCGGCGATGTGACCGAGCAGGCCCCGGTCGGCGTGCCGCACCGCCTCCTCGGCCGCCGGGTCGTGCTGCGCCCACAGCCGCATCGCCCGGTCGATCGGCGCGATCTCCCGGCCGAGCGCCTGGATACGGCGCAGCCGCTCGCGCGGGTCGTCCGTGCTCCCGAGCGCGAGGCCCAGCACCTCGTCGGTCCGCTCGTGCGCCCACCGGTCCAGCAGCGCCCGCAGCAGCTCGCCGCGGTCCTTGAAGTGCCAGTAGAAGCTGCCCTTGGTGACGCCCAGCCGCGCGGCCAGCGCGTTGATCGCGACGCCGCGCTCGCCGGCCCGCGCCAGCTCCTGGTAGCCGGCCTCCACCCAGTCCCGCCTGGCCAGCCTCGTCCGGGCCGTCATCGTGCTCCCCACGCTCGGTACCGGACGCCGTCACACGAGCACGGTCGGCCCCGGGTCCATCCCCAGCTCGACCCTGCCGTACAGGGCGTACGCCGCGTCCGGGTCGAACACCACATGCCCGCTGATCGTATTCACATCGCGCTGCGCCCGCTGGAACGGCGAGTCCGCGAACTGGGTGCTCGCCCCGGCCGCCGAGCACAGCTCGTTCACCACCCTGCGGGCGGTGCCCGCCACATGCGCCGCGACGAGCCGGGCCCGCGCGCGCCGGTGCAGGTCGATCCCGTCGCCCGCCGCCGCGGCCTCGGACACGTCCCGCAGCGCGTCCTCCAGCAGCAGCCGGGCCGCCGCCAGGTCCGCGGTCGCCGCGGCCAGCCGGATCTGGCCGCTCATCAGGTCGCGCTGCCGCTCGCCGCTGTAGGCCATCCGCCGGCTCCGCATCCGCTCGCCGAACCGCGCCAGCACCCCCTCGGCCATCCCGAGCACGGGCGCCGCGCTGGTCAGCGCGAACACCGGGACGAGCGGGACCCGGTAGAGCGCCGCCGGATGGACGTCCGCCCCGGGGGACCGGCCCTCGGCCAGCGCGGCCAGCGGCACCGACCGGTGCGCCGGGACGAACACGTCCGCGACCTCGATGTCGTTGCTGCCCGTCCCGCGCATCCCGCTGGTGTGCCAGACGTCGTGGACGGTCACGTCCGCGCGCGGCAGCAGGAACAGCCGCGGCTCGATCGCGCCGTCCGCGCTGACCAGGCCCATCACCATCGCGTGGTCGGCGTGCATCACGCCGCTGCCCCACGACCAGCGGCCGGTCACCCGGTGCCCGCCGTCCGCCGGCTCCGCGGTGCCGGTGGGCGCGAGGACGCACGGGATCAGCGCGTACGGCCGCTCCGCCCAGACCTCCTCCTGCGCCTGCTCGGGGAACAGCGCCACCATCCAGTTGTGCAGCGTGTAGATCACCGACAGCCACCCGGTGGACCCGCAGCCCGCGCCGGCCTCGCGGCACGCCGCCGCCATCGCCTCGAACCCGAGTTCCGCGCCGCCGAACCGCTTCGGCACCAGCATGCCGAACAGCCCCGTCCCGGCGAGGTCCTCGATCGTTCCATCCGGCAACCGCCGGAGGTCCTCGGTCTCCCGAGCCCGCTCCGTCAGCACCGGCGCCAGTTCCCGCACCCGCCGCACGATCTCATCTCCATACCCCATAGTACGGAGACAGTACTCACGAGTATGGAGCCTGTACATCCCTGCTGCCGAGGAAGGAACGGAAGGCCCGAAAGGGCCGCTGCTATCCCTTGATGGCCAGGTGGACGACTTCGGCGATGTTGTAGCCGAGGATGCTCGCCACGTCGGCCAGCCCGGGAGTGCTCAGCACCCCGTGCGCGTCGCCGGCGTTGATGCTGTTGTGCCAGCGGGTGTCCTCCTGCGGCTTCTCGTCGTTCCAGTACGCCCGCGCGTGCTTGATGAAGTTCTCGGCGTCCGTGCGGCCGGACCCGTGGAGCTGCTGGATGAACTTCTCGAGCTGCTCCCTGCCGACGTACGGCACGAAGGAGCTCCAGTTGCCGCCCGTGTCGTGGATGCTGGTGTTGTCCGGCTTGGGGCTCAGGGGAAGGTGCAGGAAGGCGGCCAGACGCTCCAGCGAGCGCTCCCGGTCGGCCATGTAGTCCTCATAGCGCACGACCAGCTGCGGGAGCCCGTGGAAATTGGCGGTGCGGAGGGCGTCGACGTAGGTGTCGCGCCAGATGCCCGCGCCTCTCCACAGTGCTTCGCCCGTCCGGTTCCGGTGGCTGATCGCGAAGGCGATCGGGTTCCGCACCGTGATGATCGCGCTCACCGCGGTCCGGCTCGCCCGGTCGGCGACGCGCTGCTCGACGGCGCGCTGCTCGACGGCGCGCCGCATCCAGGCGACGAACTTGCTGCCGTCGACGATCGCCGAAACGCCCAAGGAGCGGGCGAACTGCTCGTGCATGCCGAGAATGTCGTCGTAGGAGACGCGGTCCCGGAGCGCGTCCGTGAAATGGCGGCACTGCTTGCCGAGCAGCGAACAGGGCCCGCATCCCCGTCCGGAGTCCTTGTGGCTGAAATCGGGGACCTGCGTGAAGTTGTTCAGCTCGCCGACGTAGTGGGCCATCTTGATGCGAGCGGTCATGTCGCGCCCCATCAAGGTCGACCCCGAGAACAGGGTGCCGATGACGAAGATCGACGTCAGAGACCGCTCCTGCGGTTTGGGAAGCCTGGATCGGAGGTTCGTGAGCCTTCCGGGCAGTACGGGAACCTCTTGCGTCTCAGCGTCCATGTTCACGTCCACGAGAATGATGTACGGAGTTCGTGTGCTTCTGTCCGGCTTCCGGCTTGAGGGGCACCTCGCTGCGGCGCGAGTCGGCCACCGTGCGCCCCTCCCGGCCGGCCCGGAAAGAACGAGATGACCGTACCGGACATTGTGCCCGTAGCCAGTGACGACCTCGAACAGGCCGGTAGTAGACGGCGAGAGCGGTGTGGGTCAGGGGCGTACCTTGCCGGCTTTTATGGTGTGGCCCTGGGTGATGTCGATGACCACGGAGGAGCCGTCGGGGACGATGCCGTGCAGGCGGGTGAGGAGGTCGGCGACCGGCGGCAGGCCGCCCGGGGCGCGGACGGAGACGTGGAAGGTCTTGAAGCGGGTCCGGACGCCGGTGACGGCGGCGCCGGGTTCGGCCGCGAGCCATTCGGCGGCGGCGTGCCTGACCCCGGTCTTCCATGCGGCGAACAGGTAGTTGGCCGCCGTGCTGACGCCCAGGGGGACGAGGACGAGCAGCCCGGCCGCGCTGAGGACGAGGGCCGTGCGGGCGCGGGTCCGGCCGGCCGGCGCGTCCATGTAGCCGAGGGCGGCGAAGATGAAGGTGCCGGCCAGGACGAGGGACAGCGCGTTGGACGCGAACAGCACCAGCGCGCCGAGCGCGAGGCCGGGCGCGCCGTCGCCGAGGCAGACGCCGACGACGACCAGGGGCGGTACGAGGGAGATCGCGATGGCGACGCCGGGCAGGACGGCGGCGACGTCGCGGCGGGCGAGGGCGACGGCGCCCGCGAGGCCGGTCGCCATCGCGGCGATCAGGTCGGCCAGGCCCGGTGAGGTGCGTCCGGAGACCTGGCCGTTGGACAGCAGGTCGTAGGAGCGGGGGACCGCGAGCGAGGCGAGCAGCCCGACGGTGACGACCGCGGCCACGCCGCCCAGGGCGAACCGGCCGGCGCCGGTCTTCGCGCGCTTCACCAGGCCGAGCGCCGTCCCCATGATCGGGGTGGACAGCGGGGCGATGATCATGGCGCCGATGACCGTCGCGGTGGAGTCCGCGATGACGCCCGCCGCGGCGATCACGGCGGACAGCACGAGCATCGTCCAGTACGCCGAGTAGCGCGATGCGCGGTCCCCGGAGCGCAGGTCGAGTTCGGCGGTGAGCTCGTCCAGCGTCCGGCGCTGCGCCGCGGGGACCAGGAGGTCCCGCAGCCGGGTCAGCATCGGGACGCCGCGCGCGGGCGGGCGTTGCGCCGCATCGGTGGCGTCAGGGGGTGACGATGTCGAAGTTGCGGTCGGGGATGTCCAAGAGGCCGATGAGCGTGGTGATCGCGCGGCGGTCGCCGTCGGCCTGGATGTCGCCGAGGTCCTGGGTGGCGACCAGCTGGAGCAGCTGCGGCTTGGTCAGGGTGAGGGTGAGGTCGGGCGGGGTGCCGTCGTGCGCGCGGGACTGCGTGAGGACGCCGTTGGCGAGGCTGATCCGGACCTCCTCCTTGAGGTCGGTGAAGTTGCAGTCGATGGTCAGGCGGGTCTCCCAGGCGCGCGGGCCGTCGATGCGGATGGCGAGGGAGTCGACGATCTGCTCGACGCTCAGGGCCATGAGGACGTCCGGCGAGGCGCTGTCGAGGGTGTTGGCGGGCTTGTCGCCGCGCAGTTCGGCGGCGCCCTGGAGGTAGAAGTTGCGCCAGGTGCCGTTCTCGCTGCCCTGCCCGAGTTCGTCGTAGACCCGGGCGAGGAGTTCGCGGGCCTCGGTGTCGGCGGGGTCGGCGAAGACGACGTAGTTGAGGACCTGGGCGGCCCAGCGCGTCTCGCCTGCGCGGAAGGCGGCTTCGGCCTTGGGGAGGATGTTCCGGGCGCCGCCCATGAACTCGACGTGCTTTCTCGCCGACTCTTCCGGAGGCAGTTCCCACAGGTGGGCGGGGTTGCCGTCGAACCATCCCATGTAGCGCTGGTAGACGGCCTTGACGTTGTGGGAGACCGAGCCGTAGTACCCGTGGGTATGCCAGGCCCGTTCCAGCGCGGGCGGCATCCGCATCATCTCGGCGATCTCGGTGCCGGTGTGGCCCTGGTTGAGCATCCGCAGGGTCTGGTCGTGGATGTAGGCGTAGAGGTCCCGCTGCTCGGACAGGAACGCGGTCAGCTCTTGCGTGCCCCAGGTCGGCCAGTGGTGGGAGGCGAACAGCACGTCGGAGCCGGCGGCGAACATCTCGATCGCCTCGGTGAGGTAGCGCGCCCACACGCGCGGGTCGCGCACCAGCGCGCCGCGCAGCGTCAGGATGTTGTGCAGATTGTGGGTGGCGTTCTCCGCCATGCACAGCGCGCGCCGGTCGGGGAAGCAGAAGTTCATCTCCGCGGGCGCCTCGGTGCCCGGGGTCAGCTGGAAGACGATCCGGACGCCGTCGACCACCTCCTCCTGGCCGGTCTCGGTGACCGACAGCGTCGGCTCGATCAGCGAGATCGTGCCGGTGGACGTCGTCGGGCCGAGACCCGCGCCGATCTGGCCCGTGGCGTCCTTGGGCAGCATGGCCCCGTACATGAAGATCGAGCGCCGGTTCATGGCGGTCCCGGCGTAGACGTTCTCGGCGACGGCGTGCTCCAGGAACCCGGCCGGCGCGATGATCGGGATGTCGGTGCCGTCCGGCACCACTCCGCGGACGCCCCCGAAGTGGTCGGCGTGCGAGTGGCTGTAGACGACCGCCGTCACCGGACGGTCGCCGCGGTGCTCCCGGTAGAGCGCGAGCGCCGCCGCCGCGCACTCCACCGACAGCAGGGGGTCGACCACGATGACGCCCGTGTCGCCCTCGATGAAGGAGATGTTGGACAGGTCGAACCCGCGGACCTGGTAGATCCCGTCGGCGACCTGGAACAGGCCGTGCATGGCGGTGAGCTGCGACTGGCGCCACAGGCTCGGGTTCGCGGTGCCGGGGCATCCGGCGTCGAGGAAGGCGTAGGCGTCCAGGTCCCAGACGACCCGTCCCGAGGCGTCCCTGATCTTCGTCTGCGGCGCCGTGCCGACGAACCCCTTGCCGGCGTTCTCGAAGTCGGTCCGGTCCTCGGGCGACGGCTGAGCGTCCACGTTCTCTCCTCGCGGCGGGGTGTCGGTACCCGAGCACTTCCCTGGCCCGGCCCACCTCAGCGCCACAAAAGCCTCAAGAGACCATGAACCCCCGGCGGGAGGACGGCTCGGCCGGTGAACCCGCCCGGCGGCTTGCCGAACACGGCCGCGACGCCGCGTTTCGTCAATCGCGGCTCACGTTTCCGTCCGTCCAGGGCCAAAAGGACATCGGCCACGGTTTGCGGTTGACCGTGCAATGGGGACCTTTCGGGTCATCCCGCCCTGGACTGTGGCCGGGCGGGGGAGGAGGCCCAATGACCACGAGAATGGCCCACGACTCCGGCCGGACCACGGCGCGGCATCAGGAACGCGCGTCCGGGTGGCTGACGTTCGCCGGCACCCTCGCGATGGTGATCGGCGCGTTCAACGTCATCGACGGCCTGGTCGGCCTGTTCAACGACGACTACTACCTCGTCGGCGACAACAAGATCATGGTGTTCGACTTCACCGCCTGGGGATGGTTCTGGCTGGTCCTCGGCGTCGTGCAGCTGGCCGTCGGCGCGGGGATCATCGCCGGACGGATGTGGGCGCGCGCCGTCGGCGTGCTCTTCGCCGTCCTGGCCGCGATCGGGCACCTGGCGTTCCTGCGGGCGTTCCCGCTGTGGTCCGTGCTGACCATCGGCATGTGCATCCTGCTGATCTACGCCCTCACCGCCCCGCCGTCCAGAGCGCGCGGGTAGGCGGCACCGGGCTCGCGCCGACACCCACACACCAACCGGGGGAGATATGAGCGACCTGATCGCCGTCGCCTACGACGACCTGCCGCGTGCCGAGCGGGCCCGCGACAAGATCATCCAACTGCACCGCGACCACACCATCGAGCTGGCGGACGTCGTCGTCGTCGAACGCAGGCAGAACGGCAAGATCAAACTCCACCAGGCCCGGTCCATGACGGCGGGCGGCGCGCTCGGCGGTGCCGCCTGGGGCGGCCTCATCGGCCTTGTCTTCTTCATGCCGCTGCTCGGCATGGCGATCGGCGGAGCCACCGGCGCCGCCATGGGCGCCGCGGCCGACGCCGGCATCGACGACGACTTCATGCGCGACCTCGGCGAGCACCTGGCGCCCGGCGCCGCGGCCGTCTTCGTCCTGGTCGACAAGCGCAACCCGGACAAGGTCGTCCCCGAGATGGCGCCGCTGGGCGGACGGATCATCCGGACCTCGCTGACCGACGAGCAGGAACAGCACCTGCGCGACGCGGTCAAGGCCGCCCGCACACCCCAGCCGGTCTAGCCGTCCCGGCTCGTGCGGGGGCCGGTGAATGGGGCCCGCAGGCGCGGGTAGGGCGTCGGCACGTGGCGATCGCGGCATACGGGGACGAGCCGGATAACGCTCCATCGGACAACAGGAGGAAGCGATGACGGCCGTACATCAGCGGGAGACCGGTGAGCTCACCGGAACCAAGGACAAGGACTACAACCTGGTCTGGTTCGTCGAGCAGTGCCTGAGCAACACGCTGCGGCTGGAGATCTACATCGCCGACGCCGAACGCGCCGGCGACCGGGAGCTGGCCGACCTGTTCCGCCGCGCGCAGACCGAGAGCCGCAAGGGCGCCGACCAGGGCAAGCAGTTCCTGCGGCAGCGCCTGGCCGGATGACCCCGGTTCCGTCGTCACGCCCCGGCCCCGCCGCGGCGGGGCCGGGGCGTCGTCGGGGGTACGGCGGAGCCGGGCGTCAGCTGACCGCCTGGAGGCAACTCGCGAACACTCCGTGGCAAGGTCCGAGGGCGCACAGCAACAGCCCGAACGCCGGATAGCCCGCGGACGAGCCGCCGGGCCCCTGGAGGGCGCGCTGCGCGGTGAAGAACAGCTGCTCGGGCACCAGCGGCGCCCACGCCACCCGCTCGTCCGCGTCCACCTTGGGCTTACCGATATAGGCCGGATTGTGGACGATGTCGGTGACGACCGACCGCGACCAGCGGGGCCCGCCCCGCGGCGCGGGCACGCCGCGTCCCTCCAGCTCCCGGATGATCTGCGGGATCGCCTGCCCCTGGGCGACCCGGCTGATGATCTCCCGGACGACGCCGGCCTGCGGTTCCATCGGCAACTGCGTCACGTACCGCCCCCGCGCGTCGCGAATGCGGCGGTAACCATAGGGCGCCTGCCGGCCTCGTCCCCGCGCCACCCGCGTCCCCCTCGCTGCCTACACACGCCGATTGCGCCTGACCATTGCATAGTGCAACAGCCGAAAAGGCAACCGGTACCCGGCGGGCGTCCCGCCGCCCGGCCGCTGCGCCGGGGTCAGCTCCAGCCCAGCGGGACGGCGTCCGCGACCGGCGGCTCGCCCCCGGCCTCGGTGAACGCGCGCAGCGCCGCGACCAGCGCACGGCGCTCGCCCGAGGGCATGCGCGAGACGATACCGGCGATGTCGGCGCGCCGCCGGGCGGTCACCTGCTCCACCACCGCGCGCCCGGCCGCGGTCAGCTCGATGCTGATCTCCCGGCCGCTCCGCGCGCTGGCCCGCCGCTCGACCAACCCCGCCGTGACCAGCCGGTCCACCATCCGCAGCGCGGTCGAGGGATTGACGTCCAGCCCCGCGGCCAGGGTCACCAGCTTGGCCGGACCCTGCCAGGACAGCACCACCAGCAGCCGGAACTGCGGCAGCGTCACCCTGTCCTGCACCGCCGCCAGCGACCGCGCCGAAACGGCGACCAGCAACCGCGACGCGGTCAGCAACGCCGAGGTCAGCTCGTCGACATCATCGGCACCCGGCTCGACGCCCTCGATCACGAGCACGTTTCTACCCGCCTGCAGGCGACCAAGCCAAGGCGCGGTCCCTGTCCGGAGTGGTCACTCGCGTGCGTTGACCGTGTCGGCCGGGTGGCCGCGCAGCGCGATCCGCACGGCGCCTTCCGTCGCCACGAAGGCCGTTGCGGCGGCGATGGCCAGGACGGCCAGGTAGGCCGGTGGCGGGATGTGGGGTGTCCCGTACCTGGTCATCCCGGTGGTGAACGCCGACAGGACCACGAAGCTGAGCACCGAGCCGAGCACGCCGGCCACCAGGACGAGCACGGCCGACTCCCAGCGGGTCATCCGGACGACCTGGCGGCGGGTGGTGCCGATCAGCCGCAGCAGGGCGAACTCGCGGCTGCGGTCGGCCGAGGCCATGACCAGGGTGTTGACCACGGCGATGGCCGCGAAGGCGATGATCAGTCCCATCGCGAGGTACTGCACCTGCCGGTTGGCCCGCTGCTGGGCGGCCTGCTGGGCGCGCACCTCCTGCCGGTCGGCCACGTGGACGCCCGGGTAGCCGCGCACGGCGTCCGCGAGCGCCCGCTCCACCCCGTGTGCGCCGGGGGCGGTGCGTACCAGGACGGAGGTGTCCAGCGGGGCGTCGACGTGGGGGGCGACCACGTCGCGCGGCAGGGTGACGTCGGGGAAGCCGAGCTGGAGCGAGTAGACCGCGACCACCGTCGGGGAGATCGGGGTCCCGTCGCCGAGCCTCAGCCGGAGCCGGTCGCCGACCTTCGCGTGGGCGCGGGACGCGCCGTTCGTGCTCAGCGCCACGGTGCCGGGGCCCAGGCGGTCCAGGGAGCCGGACGTGGCCCCGAGGTCCATCGTCCGCGTCAGGCCCTGGGGGGTGACGCCCTGGACGGTGTACTTGCCGAGGCCCAGCCCGCGCGCGTTGGTCTCGACGATCTCGGTGACGGTCTCGACGCCCTTGACCTTCCGGGCGGCCCCGGCCGCCGCGGTGGGCACGCCGGGCGCGTTCGAGGCCAGGACGTACTGGGCGGCGATCCCCTCCTGCTTCTCCCGTTCGGCCGCGTGGCCCAGGGTCGTCTGGGCGAACAGGATCGTGCACGTCATGGTGACGGCCAGGCAGAGCGGGGCGATCACCGAGGCCAGCCGCCGCGAGCCGGCGCGGACGTTGGCGGCGGCGAGATGGCCGCCCACCGGTGACAGGGCGTTGAGGGGTCCGTCCAGCACCCGGGCGGCCACCGCGGCGATCACCGGCCCGAGCAGGGAGACCGCCGTGACCCAGAGCAGCGCGCTGACGAACGTGACGGGCACGGCCGCGGGTTCGGTGGACAGCCCGCCGAGGACGATGGTCACGGCGACCGCGCCGACCAGGAACGCCAGCCCGGCCACCAGTCGCGCCGGGCCGGGCCGGGGCGGCTCGACGGCCGCCTCGCCGAGCGCCTCGGTCGGACGGATCTGCGCGATCCGCCGGGCGGAGATCCGGGCGGCGCTCCACGCGGCCAGCGTCGTCGCCGCGATCGCTGCGAGCATCGGCAGCGGGCCGTACGACGGTTGCAGCACGTCGGGGATCGCCCCCGCGTCCACGAACCCGGCCCGCAGCCACTGCGCGACGGCCACGCTCGCGATCGAGCCGGCGGCCCCGGCGACCAGCCCGACCACCAGCGCCTCGCGGCCGATGAGCGCGCGGACCTGCCGCGGCGTCGCGGCCACCGCCCGCAGCAGCGCGATCTCGCGGTACCGCTGCTGGATGGAGAGCCCGAACGTGCCGACGACCACCAGGACCGCCACCAGCAGGGAGGTGGCGCCGAGCGTGCCGCTCAGGCTGATCAGCATCACCCGCGCCTTCGCGGCGTCGAGGAACTCCAGCGGGCCGCGCCCGTCCCCGGTGTAGACCTTCGCGCCGGTCCCGGCGACGGCCTTCGAGGCCCGTTCGGCGACGGTCGCGGCACCGGTGCCCTCAGCCGGCAGCAGCCCGACCGCCGCCACCTGCCCCGGACGGCCGGCCAGCCGGACGGCCTCGGCGGGGCTGAAGAACACCGCGGCCTGCCGCTCCAGCGGGCCGGCCGAGGCGGCGGCGATGCCCGTCACCCGGTAGGTGGTGGGAGCGGCGGCTGACCGCACGCCGACCTCGTCGCCGGGCCGCAGCCCTCCTCGCCGCGCGAGCCCGGAGTCGATGACGACGTCCCCGGGGCCGGACGGGGCGCGGCCTTCGCGCAGCGTGAACGGGGTGAGCGCGGCCGACGACCAGTCGTGCCCCCAGGACGCGGAGCCGTCCGGGCCGGTGAGCGTGCGCCCATGGGCGACGACGTACGCCGGGAACGTCACCTCCGGGACGACGGACCGGACGCCCTCGACCGACCTCAGCCGGTCGGCGATCCCGGACGGGATCCAGACGTGCTCGGCCAGCGGCTTGGACTTCCGCTTCTCCTTGCCCTTCTTGTGCTCGACCGCGTGCGCGTCCTGGTCGCCGGCGACGATCACCGGCGTCCCCGCGTACCGCTCGGGCGGGATGCCGCCGCGCAGCCCGGTCTCCAGCAGCGTTCCGCAGGCGGCGACGAGCGCGGCGGCGAAGAACAGCGCGACGAACGCGCCGGCGAACCCGGCCTTGCGGGCGCGGAGCGTGGTGAGGGCGAGCGAGAACATCACCGCCGCACCTCCAGGCGGGTCATCCGCTCGGCGATCCGGTCGGCCCCGGGCCCGGTCATCGAGTCGACGATCCGGCCGTCGGTCAGGAACAGGACGCCGTCGGCGTACGAGGCCGCCACCGGGTCATGGGTGACCATGACGACGGTCTGCTCCATGTCGTCCACGGCGCCGCGCAGCAGGGCGAGGATCTGCTGGGCCGTCCGGACGTCGAGCGCGCCGGTGGGCTCGTCGGCGAACAGCACGTCCGGGCGGGTCACCAGCGCGCGGGCGATCGCGACCCGCTGCTGCTGGCCGCCCGACAACTGGCCGGGACGGTGCCGCAGCCGATCGGACAGCCCCAGCCGCTCGATCACCTCGCGCCGCCAGCCATGCTCGGCCCGCCCGCCGGAGAGCCGGTGCGGCAGGTCGATGTTCTGCTCGACGGTCAGCGAGGGCATGAGGTTGAACGACTGGAACACGAACCCGACCCGGCTGCGCCGCAGCTCGGTCAGCCTGACCTCGTTCAGCCCGGCCAGGCTCACCCCGCCCAGGTGGACCTCGCCGGAGGTCGGCCGGTCCAGCCCGGCCGCGCAGTGCAGGAAGGTGCTCTTGCCGGACCCGGACGGGCCCATGACGGCGGTGAAGGTGCCGCGGTGGATGCCCAGGGTGACGTCGTCGAGCGCGGTCACGGCGCCCGCGCCGCGGCCGTACACCTTGCTGACCGCGTCCAGCCGGGAGGCGAGGTCGGCGCCGGTCGAGGCGCGGCCCGTCCGGACCGATCTGTTGAACAGGGACACGGATATGCTCCGTCCATAGGAAGAGGCGTTGCGAGAGCCGCCCTTACGGGCGGAGACGTTTCCTCCATGGGCCGCCGAGTTGCCGCTCGGCGGCCCAATCTGCGTGGTAGGCGGTCAGCCCATCCCCTCCTCGGCGCCGTCCTCGCCGATCGCGGACTCCTCCGGCGGCGCGGGGAACGCGAAGAACCGCGTCCGCACCGTCCGGGCGCCCGGGGGCGTGTCGGCCTCGCTGCGCTTGTAGCGGTTGATCAGCTTGATGTAGTCCTCGAAGAACTCCGCCAGCTCGTCCGGTGTGATCCGGATCGAGCCCCGCGAGTGCGGGAAGGCGTCCGACCACGGGCCCGGCGAATCGCGCTGCACCTGCAGGAACTGCTCGACGTCCTCGGCGATCTCCAGCCGGACCACCTCGTCCACGACGGCCCGCATCTGCTCGCTCTGCCGGGACCGGGGCGGAATGCGCAGATCCCGGACCGGGGCCCGCCACCACCGCTCCCGCGCGTGCCCGCGCTTGGGCGCCTCCTCGACGAAGCCGTACTTGGCCAGCTCCCGGAGGTGGTAGCTGGTGGCGCCCGTGTTGAGCCCCAGGGCGCGGGCGAGCGTCGCCGACGTGGCCGGCCCGTGCAGGCCGAGATGCTGCAGGATGCGCTGCCGCCGCGGATGCGCCAACGCCTTGAGCGCCTCCAGATCAGTGATCTCCAGTGGCCCCGACGACTCGCTCATATCTGCAAACTAAGTTATGCACACACCCCTGTGCAACCCCGATTGTGCACTACCGGCAGACGTGTACAGAGCCGCAAGCGGCTGACACCGAGGCATACTAAGGGAGAACGCGCAGGTAACGCTAAAGGGCCGTCCGCCGCGCAGTAATCGATCGTGGGCTCATGCCGTGTGTACCCCCTACGGGGAGGCCCGCCAACCGGCTCGACCCACCCCCGACGCCCGCCTAACAATCCCGTCCCACATCCGCATCCCCTAACTGCGCGTGCGGTGCCGTTAGACCCATGCAGGTTGTAGAAGGTTTGGGTGCAGAGTTGGAGGGTGAGGTGGTGGGGTGCGGGTCCAGTGGATGGTAGCCAGCAGCGCGCGGATCCGGTTGACCAGCTGGGTCGACTCAGCCGCCAGGTCGTCGTCGAACCCGACGGGGACCTCCATCTCTGCCAAGGCTTCCTGGTGTGTGTCGACGCGGCGCAGCGAGTGCGGGCAGCGTAGGCGATGATGTAGGCGTCGCGGGCATCGGTCTCGGCGTTGCCGGGGTGCTAGTCAGCCAGGCGGCGCATGCGGGCTGGTCGACCATCACCAGTACCCGGCCGTGACGACTGAGCTGGGCAAACCGGGCACGCAGCCGCTGCTTGTCGTTGGGAAAGGGCTTGGCGTGCAGCTTCTTGCCGGAGGAGTCCAGGGCGCAGGCATGGTGTTCGCCCATGCCGACGTCCAACCCTAGAAACACCGCGTCCTCGACGCTCACGTCTACCTCGATCCGGGGCTTGGACTGGTCACAAGTCCTTGAGACGGCTGCCGGCATCCGCGTTACGGCGAGACGACGAGTTCGTCGCAGAAGGTGCCTTGTCCCTATGACCGGTCCACCAGTTCGATGATCACTTTCCCCCGACGCGGACAGATCGACAGGATAAGAGGCAGCTCGGTCTTCACCGCGCCCCGAGCTTAAGACGCGGCAACTACCAGCGTGTGCCATCGCGCCCTCGACCGTCTTTCACACGCACTCTACCGCGTCTCCTGCGCACCGATCAGTCACCATGATCATCGACGTACAGTGACCTGACCGGCGCCCAGCGTGAGCTCGCCTAGGGCAGATCTCGGTAGCTCCTAAGTCCAAGCTCGGCATGGTCCCACTGACGAGCGAGGTCTCTGCGTAAGCGTTAGCTCGCTTCGGCGTACGAGAAAAACCAGAATTACCCGCCCGGTTTACTAGACAATCTACATTAACCTTCGACGAGCTCCTACCAGGTACAGGGTACTTTTCGGTCACCCCTTAAGTGGGCATACGGCACACTCCAACAGGACAACACCTCGAACGAGGACTACTACTTGTGTGAAACGATCAAATCCGCTCCCTTGGTTGATGGCCATGCCATACGCGGGCAGCATCGCCGCGCTTCACCGCTTATCACTCACGCACCCACGACAAGCACGCGTTCCCTGGCATGTGGGCCATCCTTCGTCTAACCTGGGAACACCCCAGCCCGCTCTTTTGGCTGATCTCGAGCGCACTGAGGGAGCACGGATCTACGTCGAGTGGCACCCGCTGGATCTTCAGTGGTGCAAAAGAGGTGCGGTGCATGGCGGAATCATGGACGGCAGAGCTCATTGAGCAACGCTACACTTCCTTAGTCGACGAACTAAGAAATGGAGACATAACACTCTTCGCCGGCTCTCGACTGTCTGAAGCACTCGGCGTTCCAGGTCTTGATAAGTTGACAGAGCAGCTGGCGCAAGAGCTCGGACTTACAGAGACCAGTTCTCCGATAGACATCGCGCAGCATTACGTTGAAGCGCATGCCCAGGGTAGATACCTCCTAAATACCCATGTAGTTCGCCAACTCAAAAAAGCCGAATCAGGCTTCGCGATGTCACATGCCTTAATCAAGGAACTACCCTTTCGTGCGATCCTCACAACGAACTTCGATCAGCTAATCGAAACAACACTTTCGTTAGATCCGAAGCGGCCGCATAAAATAGTCATTAGCGATGATGACTTGGCTTACCTGTCGGGAAGTCAGCTGCCCGTAGTAAAAATTAATGGTTGCGTAAGTATGCCCAAGAGCCTTGTACTCACACGAGGAGACTTCGAGTCTTATACTGATACAAGGCCGGCTCTGACCAATTACCTGAAAAACCTTCTCGCTACATCAACCCTACTTTTTGTGGGTGCAAGTCTGCAAGATCCCGCCTTCGCAAGCTTCAACGCTGAAGTGCTAAGGAAGTTGGGTCCGCATCGGCGCGCATTTTACTCCGTCGTTCCGCAAGCTAGTGATGCGGAAATTCGAGACAGTAGAACCCGAGGAATCGAGCTAATCAACCTCAAGACGTCACAAAAGCACGCTAACGATGAAACTACCAAATTTCTAGAGTCCCTAGTCAGATTGGTTAGGGGAAAGAAATCAAAAGAAAATACTAACCCGACAAACACGGCAGTCACGTTTCAGTCGGCGAAGCCAGCCTTGCAGCTTGAGCCGTTGTACCAGTCTCTTCTGATCTCCAGGCTAGGCACCGGACTTAGTTTGCAAGTGAACGCCGACCATGTTGATACGGTTCATCATTACAAGCTTCTTGAGCGTATAGATCTCTTGGATTATAACTCGGGTAATTTTGTATCACTTAGGAGACTTCGGGGAGTTAACGCCTCTGACCGTCTCAGTTCGCACGTCATCTATGCTGAATCGTCTGAGAGAAAGCTACGGTTTGACCAGACCGACGTGCGGGCTTTTGATACCCAAACACAGATGCAACTGATGGTTGAGCCGCTTAACGGTGACAATCAGATGATGTTCACGCACGCCTATCGAATGTACTTTCCGAGGCCGTTGTCACCCGGCGAGGAATTCGACATCGTTCATAGAATAACACTTCCAGGAGAACTTGAGGTCCTATCTCCCAAAAACGAAATTATGAGTGTTTCACTGTCGCGAATTAGCCGGGGCCTGGATGCTCTGTCTTTTACGGTAAGCCTCAATTTTCGTCCACGCACGGTTGAGGTGGAGTGCCTGGATCATCGGGGCACTCGAGTTGCATGCAAGGGGCAACCGCCGAAAACCGGGGCATATGTCCGAGATACTTGGTACAAGCAGGTTCTCGATATAAACTGGACCAGCGAGCCAGTCGCGGTATCCTGGAAATGCGAACACCCAGATAGCTCGCTGTACGTCATCAACTACCGAGCTTGAAGCTTCAAAGTTCACGGAGGACAGAATCGTGTCAGTAACCAAGGTAGCCTGCATCGCCGGTGGCACTTCGGGAATCGGTAGGGCGCTCGCCGAACGTCTGCTCACCGAAGGATGGAGCGTCTATGCAATCGGGCGGAACGCTGAACACGCCGCCGAACTGACCAACACTGTGGCAAGCGATGTTGAAACTCGACTTTTTGTCAAGCATGGAGACCTGCGAAACATCGAGTTCTGTCAGGCAATAAGCCAGGAAATCGGCGAGCGTTTCGAACGAGTGGATCTACTTGTCAACGCAGCTGGGACCATAGGCGCCGGCGGCATAAAGGACGAGTCCGCCGAAAGATGGAACGAGGTTGTGTCAAGCAACCTCTCTCCCGCATTCAACATGACCAAGGTTCTCTTCGAGCTTCTCGCTGCAACCGATGGGGCAAACATCATTAACATATCATCTGTTTGCTCGCTCACTCCTTGCGGTTCCGTCGCATACTCCGTCAGCAAGGCCGGCCTGGATATGTTCACTAAGTCCGCAGCGCGCGAAATGGCACCTCACGGAGTAAGAGTGAATTCTATAAACCCGTCTGTCGTGCGCAGCAACTTGCAGAAGACGGCCGGTCTTTTTAGCGACGAATCTTCCTATGAAGACTGGGTCAATCAAATGAAGCCGAACCATCCTCTCGGACGGATCGGGGAGCCCGAAGACATCGTGGAAGCAGCCTATTACCTGCTTTCACCGTCCGCTTCCTGGGTCACGGGTGCGATTCTCGCCGTCGATGGCGGAAGGGGAATCGCCTAAGGAAGAGCATCACTAAGAATCTTTGTCTTTGTAGTGTGTGATAGTGCTCGCCGGAGGACCTAGCAGTTCTCTATGCATGCTTTCGGTCAGCGCAATCTCGGCATCGAGAAGGGATCTGAGTGCAGTGTGGTGGGCTTCTGCGGAGTGCCGGCGACACAAATGTACTTCTTCTACGGATGCCTGAGCGGCCGCTAGAGCACTTATCACCTCTGCACTAGCAATGATTCGTGCCTCTTGAAAGGCTAGCAACAAGCTGGGCAACGAGGCAGCATCATCGGCAAAGGCATGCAGGCTACTGATGAGACGTGCGTAAATCTCACGACGAGCTACACGCAGTTCAGAATGTTCGCGCTGCGCCATTTCGCGTTTATGCACTACTAACTGCAGATGCCTCTGGCTACGGGCAGTCATCCAGCCTGCGATCACCCCGGAAACACCCACGATGGCGGCGCTGGTAGCGCTTGCTACGGGTAGTACCCACTCCCAAGCCATAGGCGACAGGATGGACCGCGCCGATTGAAGTTGCAATAGCGTGGCCGAGACTGGACGTATAAGCCTCTTCCACTGTTCCGAATGCGTGCCTCGGGAATATACCGCTCGTGGCTTCCCTCTTGCTGCTTGGGTTCGTAGTCGGGGCTTCTTTTGGCCCCGTAAACTGGCTGATCCTGAAGCGCGGCATGCGTAACGGACTGCGTTCAGCATGCTACTGCGCGCTTGGTGCCATCATTGGCGATTCCGCATTAGCAGGCGTCGCACTGCTAATCACGACGAGCGTCGAGGGCGTGTCACTCGACATCGAAAAGCCAATTGTGCACCGCCTATGTGGAGTAATTTTTGTACTTATCGCGTTATCTTCTCTCCGCCAAGGAGTAACGGGAAAGAGAAATGTCGCCGAGGTGTTCGATGACGGCAGTAGAGCCGCAGATCTAGTTTCTACCTTCGGCCTGACATTAATCAACCCTTTAGGCATTCTATTATGGATCACCGTTGGCGCTTCACTCAACTTCAGGTCCAGCGCATACGAGCGATGGGAAAAGTTTACCTGGCTAGTGGCCGGCGATTCTGCTTGGTTCACATTGTTTCTGTGTGCAATCTTCATGCTGCGGAGCGCTCTACCTCTTCGAGGTCTTAGGATTGTCGGCATCAGTGCAGACGCGATCTTGTGTTCTTACGGTGTGATTCTGCTAATAAGCTAGGCCGATGGCGCAAGCGCTTACGCATCTATAGTTGCTCGACTGTGTGACAATCAACTGCGAGAAACGGCCGGCCCTCGACACAAAGGCCAGACCAAATTACGGTTTTGGGCGCCCAATAAGGCGGCAATCGAGCTATCTTGTTGCGAGAGACTTAGTGTTTCAGGTAGCTTCTCATGCGAGAGCCGATTCCTTAGCAGAAAGGACGACACTTACGTGCTCGAGCGTGAAACCATCACTCCGGAGGCCATGACGCCTCCGATGGGTGCCTATTCGCATGGGTACAGCGTGAATGTCGGCGACGCACGTATGATTTTCGTGACGGGCCAGATCGCAATCGATCACGAAGGAAACCCTGTCTCCGACGACATCGAGGTCCAAACGCGTTTCGTGTTCGAACGGGTCAGTTCGGTGCTGGAGGCCGCTAACTCGTCGATGGATGACGTCGTGAAGGCGCAGATCTTCCTCACGGACATCCGCGACTTTGCGGTGGTCTCTCCGATCCGAAACGAGTTCTTCGGGACTTCTAAACCAGTCAGCACGCTGGTGGAGGTATCTGCGCTGGTTCGACCTGAATGTAAGGTCGAGGTAGAAGTGATCGCTATAAGTGGCGCTAACCAGGCGTAGTGAGGTGCGGGGGGTTCCGGTGGATCGAATCCGCTTCCAGCTTGCTCTTGATCTTACGGATTTTGAGAAAGCCGCCGAAGTGTCGACGCTAGTCGAACCACTGGTTGACGTATTCGAACTCGGAACCCCCTTGCTGCGGCGGTATGGTGTAAACGCAATTAGAATGTTTCGCGAACGTTTTCCGCTCACTTGCCTCGTGGCTGATTGGAAGACTATGGACTGCGGACAGGCCGAAGCGGTGATGGCGTTCGATGCAGGTGCTGACGGAGTGATTGTGCAGGCAGCAGCCCCTAGGCCGACTATAGAGGCCGCCTGCAACGAGGCTCTCTCTAGGGGCAAGTTCGTTATGGCTGACTCGTTGGGTATCTACGAGGTAGGAGACCTTCTTTCGCGAGTTCGTGGAGCATCATTGAGTCACGTCGTGTTACATCTGGGAAAGGATGAACAAGGTATTGGAGGGGATATTTCTGCAAAGCACGCCCGTCGGGTGGCAGAGGCTCTAGCTGCGTCGCATATCAAGTTGGCGTTGGCTGGCGGGCTTACGGCGCAAAGTATCGAATCTTTCCAGGCTCTCGAGAACCTGGATGTTGCGGTGATCGGTGAAGCCGTAATACGTAGTTCGCGACCGCTAGAAGTCGCAACAGAAATTAGGCGAGCTTGCCTGAGAGAAAAGGTTATGTGAGATGACGACGCCTGATCGCCAAGTTTTCGAGCAGCTACGTTATTACGACACTCCGACCATTTGTAATGCACTTGAACTCATTGATGACTCTCGCCGATGGTATGGCTTCACGAAAAGTGATGTAACTGCGATCAATCGGACCTCCGCGCCCGCGGTGGGTGTAGCATTCACTGCAACTATGAGATCTGCCTACCCGGCTGAATTTGATCGTGAGCAATTGAAGCGGGACCGATTGAGCTATTATGAATATATGTATGAGGTTGTCGCAGTGCCAAAAATCTGCGTCATGCAAGATTTGGATGATTCTGACGCCGGCAAGGGCCCTTTCTGGGGTGAGTTTAACACTCGAGTTCATCAGGCAATGGGCTTCACAGGGGTTGTGACTAATGGAAGCATTCGCGATGTAGACAAGCTTCCAAGAGACATTTTGATCTTGGGGCGGGGGCTGCGGCCGTCTCATGCACACGTGCACATCGTGTCTTACGGTAATCAAGTTAACGTGTTTGGCATGACTGCCTCGCACGGCGAGATCGTTCACGCAGATGTCCATGGCGCGGTGTGTTTCCCCTCAGATATGGCTGTCGAAGTCGTTGAGAAGGCCGAGGCTTTCGTGGCTTCGGAACGACCGATCATGGAGGCTTGCAAGGAGGGTACTCTAACGCTCGAACGATTGCGAAGCCTCTATATGTCTCGATAATAGCGCCGAGTGTGTTGGTTGTTCGGTGGTCGTTTTGGGTGTACCGATCGTATTATCGTCACGGACATAATCGGGGCGCCAGGTGAGTTTCCCGTCGCTTTCGCGGCGTACGTCTTGGAGATGGACCATCCCCCCGAGTGCAGGGGGTGTGCGTGCATCGTTTCAGCCAGCTGACCCGGGTGGCGGGACACTTGTACCTGGCGTATCAGCGGGCGTGTACCGTCCAGGGATAATGGTGCTTTTGGCTGAGGCAGGTCGATAGGCGGGATTTGAAGCCTGCTGCGGTCGCTGACATATCTACACCTCTTTTCGCATCACGGCGCGTAGGTGACGAGTACGTAGATGTGTAGTATGCGGATCTAAGTATCCGACGCCATTGTATTTCGCGATGCTACACGCAGGGCAACGTAATTGATCGAGCCCCGATCGAGTCGCGGGCTGAGTGTCAAAATGACCACGCTCGCCGACAGATTGTCAGCAACGTCGATCTCAAACGTCACCTATGAGCTCTTGGACATGGTGCAGCGGCCAGGAGAGAGCAGTGTCGTTCCTTGGAATATCGTGAGTTCTTACCCGCCGAACAGAAACGATTTCTTCCGTGCTTCATCGCGTCCCGGAACTTTGTTCGGCTGGCTCTCGTAAACGCCTTGGGAGAGGCGCAGGGATCTGGTATCCTTTCATGTTTTTCGCAAGCTCAGGGGCGGAATGAAGCCCCCAACCACTTCGGCTAGCTCACAGGGTTTGATTTCCAACGGGGTGGTCTGCTCTCATTTCATCCCAGGCGGGAAGCGCCACCGATGCGCCGCTGCGGCTTGAATGCGGTTAACTGCTGAAGTAGCTGTGGAGGGCTGCGATGCAGGCTGACTGGCGAGTGTGGTCGTGGGGGAAGCGGCGGCGGCACTCGGGGCCGACCCAGGCTGGCGTCCTGCGACCGTGGGTTGGCTTGCGGGTACGGGTACGGGTACGGGTATAGAGACGACTGTGGGTTCTGTGTCTGGGCTTCGCAGTTTCGCGTCGTAGGTTCGGGGCGTTGCGGTGGGCCGGGGCGGGTGGCTGTGCCATGAACGGGTGCGCGGACACGTAGACCCGCCGGTGCCTTCGGGGTTCCCGGGCCGGTGCCTGACGGTGCGATGGGGAAGGCGTGGCGCGCGTCGGGCTCATTGATGCGCTCGGCTGCGGGTGCCTGATTTCGCCGGTTGCCGTTTCGCGGGCGGTGGGAGGCGACGTTGTTGTGTGGGAGTGCCCGCCGACCGTCAGGACGAGGGCTGCTGCAGAGGAGGCCAGGGCGCCGGCGACCACGGGAAGCAACCATCTACGGCGTCGCTGACGGTCTGGACGTCGGTGGCGAGGGCCAACGAGCCAAGGCTCGCACGGTTCGAAGGTTGGGCGTTCCTGAGGGGCTGAGGACGGCATGTCATGTGGTTACCAGGAGTGGCGGATCCGCTGCTGCGTGGCGCGCCATCCGTTGTCATGATTTGGCATTGGCGCCCAGGGCCGGCGACGAAATACTTGAATTCGACCTGGATTGCGACTTAGTCGGAGTTGGGTGATTTGAGTCTCGTGTCCTGAATGGTCTGTGTGCGGTCGACGACGGAATCACTTGCGTGAGCGGGGTGTCTGCTTCGGTTTGGATAGATCTACCTTCCTTGGTCTTTTGTTTGGAGGACGAGGCGCTTCGCCTGCTCTACGATCGCTCAACGTCGCAATCGGTGCGCCTGTGGCAGTGGGCTAATTGATCAAGCGTGAGGGTGGGGACTTGACGGGTATTGGTCGGCGGGTAGCTTTTGGGATCCACTGGCTAAGCCTCGCAGGCGCCACCTTGGCCCTGTCTGCGTGTGGCAGCTCGCCCAAGGCGGTCGCCTTGCCGTCGGTGAGTCGTAACGCTCCCCCGCCTTCGTCGTCGACGGATGCGGATGGGAAGGCCGTAGCAGCGGCATACACGCGGTTCGTCGCGATGCTGGACCGTGCGGATTCTCTGCCAGCGGAATCGCGTAAGCAGCAACTCGCGACCGTTATGGCCGATCCTCAGCTATCGCGGGTGCTGCAACGTATCGACAAGATGAAAAGCCAGCACATCGCGACCTATGGCCACATCGTGGTTCACGTGAAGAGAGTCCAGCTCACGACGAGTGGCGCGACGCTGTATGACTGCCAGGACTCGCGGGACTCGGGGCTTCTGAACTCGGCCACGGGTAAGAAGCTCAGCCGCGGGGTCAGTCACGGGAACACCAAGGCCCTGATGGTCAAGGGATCCGATGGGCAGTGGCGGGTCAGCAAGTTCATCACGATCGGCGATGGGTGCTGACGAGTGGGTGCGGTTACCGCCGTGCCCGGCGTCAGCCTGCTCGTCAGCTCTTCCGTGGCTGCGCCTCCGCCGCAGGATCCTTTGCCACCGAACGTGAACTCCTACAGCTACGGCTACGGCGCCCAGGACGACGGACACCCAGGTGGTGGAGGTGCGCCCCCCTCTCAGCCGCTCCAGGAGCCTGCGGGAGGCGAATCGGATCATATTGGCCCGCATGACTGCCTGACGCTGAGCAACAACGTGCAGGTCTGCGCGCCGGCGCATGGGGGCGGGAACAAGGTGCCGAAGGTTTCGCCACGCGAGTTGGCGTTGACCAGGTGGGCGCACATGCCGATACCGGCCCCGGTGGTGCGGACGGCGCCGCCTCGCGGGCGGGATGGGCTGGTCGGGCTGCCGGAATGGTTCTTCAGTTACAGCAGTTCCTATGTAGGAGCGTTCCAAAATCACAGAGCCGCCTAGGGGACGAGCTTAAGAATTGGTCGTTGTTCAGGCAGCCCGATGAGTTCTCGGACGCGTGGAACGGACCAACAGAGCTCCCGAGCGAGAGCTGGCACCGTAAGTCCCGTTTCAGATGCCGCGAGATCGAAGGCGTGGGCTAGGAGAACAGGCTGCTCTCCCGGATATCCGACAATCGGCTCGGGGGCAAATCCGGGCTGGTCACGCAGCTCATGGAGCCGTTGGTAAGCCCGACTGGCCGCCGAGTCCGACAGTAGTCCGAGCTCCCTGCATCGATACAAGAGGGAGTCAATAGAAACCCCCCATTTCGAGCGCAGCTCCGAAAGGCGCCGAAAGTCTGTTCTAATCGGCAGCTCTGAAACGATACTGTCGCGCGGCGTTAGAAATTCGGCTGCAAAGGCATTGGCCTCGCGCTCTTGTTGCATGTCGCCCGCCGCAGTGTCCCCGTGAAGAACTAGGTGACCCAATTCATGAGCGGCAGTGAAGCGGTGACGGTAGACATCATTAGCTCGATTCGAGGTTAGCACAACGATCGGTCTTGGCAGTTGCGTGGTCGAAAACGCATCAACGCTGTCCGAATCCTCGTCTGGGCGAGGCAGGGAGACGACGATGCCATGAGCCTCCATGTGGCGCACCATGTGGCTAATCGGTCCTTCTCCAAGCCCCCATGCAGCGCGCAATGCCTGAGCGGCAGCAGCCGGTTCACGTGGCAAATCTACCCCCGAAACTACCTCGCCACCGGCGAACCCTGGTAGATCGATCAATGGCAATTGAACACGCTTTTCCAGTGCGTGAGTCAACTCCCAGACTTGCTCCACGTAGGCGATGGCCTTTGCCCTCTGGTATGCCCTGGCTGAGCGAAGGCTACGAAAATGAGCCATAGACCCGTCCAACTTGCCGTGAGGTCGGCCAGACAGGAAGAACTGAACTGGGGCAGTAAGTGCCTCAGCCAGGAGAGGTATGTGTTCCGGGCGTGGACGAGTAACTCCCGCTTCATATTGACCGACCGCGGAAGGTGACACACCAATGCGTTCGGCCACCTCCTTCTTTGTCAGTCCAGCAAGGCGTCGTGCCTGAGTCAGCCGGGTCCCGTCGAAGCCATCGGCGATTGCGCGCGGGCTGACCTTTTCATGACCTCCGGTGGACGACTCACCAAAGGCACTGAGCTGCTCATGACTCTTCATTGTCGGCAACATCCTGATCTGAGGAGTCAGCGTTCTCGTTGATCGGAGGATACTTCTCTGAGTTGTTCACCTCGACAGGAGTCCGTGGGACAATCGGAGGCATGGGAATGGGTCCCTGATCGAACCTGGGGCCAGCACCTGGTGAGAGAGAATCCACAGCGGGCTGTAGCTTCCGGCGGCCGGAAGGTGGCGTGTCCGGAACAGGAATCGGCTCACAGTGGTGCCACTCCAGATTCCCATCGTCATCGAGTAGCTCTGCATTTCCCCACCAGAGCTCCAGTAGGCCTGCCTTGAAGTTGCAGGCGTACGGGATCAGTACAAGTTCCGTGTCCTCTGGCAGCCTGGAAAGGCTATCAGTGACAGCCACCAACCTCTTGGATTCTTCCTCATCCTCAGCGTCAAGAGTTAGCTGTTCGATCGTCCGCTCGGGCCCAAATAGTGCAAATAGAACTTTTAGTAGGCCAGAAAACTTTGTCTTCTGCGATCTTCACCTTCATGACGTTGATTGAACGGTCCTTGGCGAAGCAGAATGGAAACAACAGGTTACCCGACAATACTGTCAGCTGATGGATGGAACCGAAGGGGCGCACAGAGTTGAAACCGGGCTGTTCCTTGAAGCCCTCGTGCAGAGCTTCGAACTTGCGTGGGTACAAGGTCCAGGCAAATGGGTAGGCGCGGCCAGTCTGCGACTTTTCTTGAGCGTCCTGGGCGTTAACGATCGCGCCGAGCACTGACTCTGCGATGGTTCGACGAACGACCCCGGCTCGCTCACCGAACCGGTCCGTCGCCCAACTCGACAGGGGCGGTTCTGCAGACATGCGCTGATCCCCCTCACGGCATAGGAGAGCGTACGATCCTCCCCCGTGCACTTCAGTTTTCAGCACCATACTCCCGCTGAGGCTGTTGCGCCAGCGGATCTTGGGTGTAGCGTGAGGGTCGCACTGAGTCAGCAGGGGGAGGCGAGGGTGGCGAGGACGAAGGTGACCATCGACCGGCGCGCGATAGAGAAGATGGCCCGGAACATCCAGCGCGAGTTCGACAAGCACCCCATCAAGGTGCCTGTTCAGGCCGACAGCGATCCAACAAGGGGTGTGCTGCCCGATCCCCACACGACCATCGGCCTCGGCTGTGTCCAGTTCCTTGACTGGCTTGACGAGATGTCTCCGCGTGCGTCGCGGGTTCGGGACTTCCTGCCGACCATCGGGATCGACGGCGCCGTCAGCCAAGACGAAGCTCCGCCTTGGCTTCGCCAGGTGGTGTCCATCTTGGATGAGACCGGGCTGGTGCATGTCTCCGGTGCCATGAGCGGATACCTCGACTACAGCCTGTGGCTCACCGACCGAGGGGTCCGCAATGTTGCGGAACGAGCCGCCCGACGCCAGAGCAGGCTTCTACGGAGGGCAACCTGCCGGCAGGGGGTCCTCCTCTGGCTCGATGAGTGCACCGGTGGAGGCTTGGGCTCTCCGCAACTCGATGAGATCTTCACGACCCCCTGGGCCACCTTCGAAGGCGATCTCTTCACCGTCGAGGACGTCGATCTGGCATGCCGGTACTTGGCCGACAAAAACTTGATCGTTCGGCAGCCTCTTAGCCTCACCTCTGACGGGATTGACTGTGTTGAGAACTTCAACGCGTCCGTAACGGACTACCTCGCCCATAGGGGGAATGCTTCCGTGACGATCAACAACCTCAGCAACATCTCCGGTGGACAGATCGCCATCGGCAACCGAGACGTTCAGCAAAACCAGACCAACGGCATCGCCGTTGCGGACCTGACCGCCTTCGCGTCCGCTCTGCGTGGCGTAGCCCACGAGTTGGCGGACGAGCGGGCGACTGCCCTTACCAACGTCGCCGATCAAATCGAAGAAGAAGCTGGCCGTGACGAGCCGGACCAGACATGGCTGCTTCGGCTCGCCGAGCGAAGCAGACGGTTGCTACAGGGGGCTGAGGGGATAGCTGCCGTCGCGGGGGTGGTTGAGCAGGCGAACAAGGTCATTAGCGCCCTGAGCGGGTGAACTGGAGCCTGTTCTTGACCCGGCTGCGGTTGCTGTGACCCAACGAATACCCCGCTGGTTGCGCGCGGCGAGGGGGCACGTCTCCGAGGTGCTGTCGATCACCACTGATCCTGGTGCTAGCGGAGCCAAGGGCGCCCCGTCTACGCCGCCTCTACTCGATGAGGCCGAAACGCACCTTGCTCTGCATGCGCCCGGGTGATCAAGGCCACGTGCGAGGTCGGGGGCAGTCCTCACGCTGACCCGGCAGACGCCACTCACCATGACTCAATGACGCTGGCGAGCGTCCCTGATGGTGAATGTCTGGGCGATCGTCAGTTGGCCGGTCGCCTGGGCGCCGGGCGTGGCGGCGTTCCCATCTGTGCTGTACCCCCTACCGGATTCGAACCGGCGCTACCGCCTTGAAAGGGCGGCGTCCTAGGCCGCTAGACGAAGGGGGCCCGGTGTGGCGGAGAACATTGCCACTCGACCCGGTCAAGTGTAGAGGACATGGCGGGGCGGTGCGCAAACGGTTACCCCGGTTCGCGGGTGGGGGTGGCGGTCGAGGTAGGGGACGGGCTCCGGGACGGCCAGTCGGAGGGGAACTCCGAGGGGAACGGGGAGGACGGGGACGCGGGCGGTGCGGTGGCCGGGGGCTGCGGCTTGACGGCGCGGTCGGGGTCGGGTTCCAGGTGCCGCTCGATCTTGGCGGAGGTGAGGCCGAGGCCGCCGAGCTGCAGGTCGTCCCAGCCCTGGAGGCGGTGGGAGGCGCGGTTGAAGTAGAGGACGGACAGCTCGATGGGGGTGGGCTGCTCGTGTTCCAGGCCGCGCAGGCCGGCGCCGCCGGTGGAGCCCTGGACGAACAGGCGGGTGCCGGTGGGGAGGAGTTTCGTCTGGCGGGCGTGCAGGTGGCCGGAAAGGATCAGGGGGGTGAGGCCGGAGAAGGCCTCGCCTTCGGCGGGGTCGTGGGTGAGGACGATGTCGGGCGTGGTGCCGGTCCTGCGGAGCCGGTCGGCCAGGACGTCGCCTTCGGCCCGGACCTGGTCGGAGCCGACGAAGTCGTCGCGGGTGCTCTTGTCGGGGGTGAAGCGGGGGTCGCCGACGCCGTAGACGCGCAGGCCCTCCACCTCACGGGTCCGGTCGTCCAGGACGATGGCGTTCTTCTGCCGGGCGACGGCCTTCTGGGTGCTCGCCGAGTCGTGGTTGCCGCGGATGTAGACGTAGGGGATCTTCAGGCCGGAGATCGAGTCGGCGAACTTGTCCTCGGGCTTGCTGCCGTGGTCCATGAGGTCGCCGGTGTCGATGACGAAGTCGGCCTGGAACTGGGTGCTGACCGATTTGATCACGTTCCAGGCGGTCGGGTTGAGGTGGATGTCGGAGACGTGCAGGACGCGAATGGTGGACGGGTCCGGCTCGTAGGTGGGGAGGCTGGAGGTCGCCGCGTACAGCTTGGAGGCGTTGCCGACGAGGCGGGCGAGCTGGGCGCGGTAGTGCGAGAAGCGGGTGAAGACGCTCTCGGCGTTGCCGACGACCTGCGGCGCGTTCGCGAGCAGGCCGGTGTAGCGGGGCTCGGCGAGGGACTGCGGGTCGAAGGTCGTCCAGGCGACGAGGGCGACGGCCAGGACGCCGGCGGCGGAGAAGCCGAGGGAGGCGAGGGCGCGCCGCCACGAGCGGAACAGGAGCAGCGCGGCGACGAACGCGAAGACCAGGGCGAGGACGACGGCGTGGACGAGCAGGACGGTCACGCCGTGCCGGATCTGGTCCGCGATCTTGTTCGTGAGGCGGTCGAGCGCCGAGTCGTCCTCGATGAGCTGCTGCACCTGGGCGGGGCGGACGTCGGTGAGGTGGGCCTCGACGGAGACCGGGCCCGCGTGGGTGTCGAGGTGGACGGCGCCGAGCGGCGGGAGTTCGAGGGTCGTGCCGCCGTGCAGGGACGGATGCAGGACGAGTTGGACGTTCGCGGGCCCGACGGGGGTGACGGTGCGTCCGCCGACGAGGAGGCCGACGTAGCCGCCGGCGAGGCCGATGACGAGGGTGAGGACGACGCGCGCCCAGCGGCTGCGGGCCGCGCGGGCCCCGGCGGCACCGGCCCGGCCAGCGCC
>NZ_BAAAMR010000074.1:0-51640 GCF_039529375.1 Actinomadura napierensis | reverse complement strand
GCCCAGGACGCGGCCGTCCACGCCACCGCGGGTCTCGTCGCGGCGGGCGCCGGCCTCGGCCGCACCGGCTGCGGCGGGACGGGCCTCACCGGTCGCGCGGCGGGGCCGCTCCCCGCGCCGTGGAGCCGGGCGCGGCGGAGGTGGAAGCGGCCGGACCGCCGGGGCGAGACGCTCTCCCGGCGGGCCAGCCGCAGTCTGAGCAGCAGCAAGGCCACCGAGGAGGCCATCGCCGCCAGCACGCCGGCCTGCAGCGCGGTCAGGTCGTCGAGGTCGGAGCCGTCACCGGGCAGCGTCCGCAGGTTGGACATCGGGACCGGTGCGATCGGCGCGGGCGCGGTCTGCGGCCCGGCGACCGGCGGCAGCACGACGTCGGCACCGCCCGGCCCGCCCGGCAGGCCCGGCACGCCCGCGGCGGTGACGGGCGGGACGCCGGGCGGCAGCGTGCCCGCCGTGATCCCGGGCGGCAGCGCGCCGGACGGTTCGGTGACGACGAGCGTGTACGTCCGGGACCGGGTGGCCGCGTGGGACGCCGAGGCGCGGACGGTGAGCCGGACGGTGCCGGACGCGGCGCCGGACGGAACCCGAACCGTCACGGTCGCCGACGCGCCGCCGGAGCCGACACTGCCGAGGCCCTGCTCGGACGGGGCGACGGTGGCGCCGCCGGTCACCGACGCCCGCAGCACGGTGCCGGACGCGGTCGCGCCGGACGCCGACACCCGGACGGTGGCGGTGATCGACCCGCCGGGCCGCACCGTCGCCGACGACACCGTGACCCCGACCGACAGCACCGGCCTCGCCGGCCGGCCCGGATCGTCCGGAGTCGTCGGCGTGGGCGTGGGCGTCGGAGTCGGCGTAGGTGTCGGGGTCGGCGTGGGCGTCGGCGTGGGCGTGGGCGTGGGGGTCGGGGTGGGCGTCGGAGTCGGAGTCGGGGTGGGCGTCGGAGTGGGAGTGGGCGTCGGCGTCGGTGTGGGGCTGTCCGTGGGAGCCGGCGACCCGTCCGTCGGGGTGGGCGTCGGTTCCGCGATCACCGGGGCCGCGCCGGAGACGGCGAGCACCGCCGCCACGCCGAGTCCCGCGAACACCGCACCGCCGGCCGACCGGGAGCGCACCTGTCCCCCACCTCCACCCTCCGAGACCCGTCAATGGTGCGATCGAATCAGGTCCCGAATGGCGCTTCAAGGCGTCCGGGAAAGCTTGTCAGCGAGCGACGAATTACCGTCCCCGGACATTGAGCCGGATTATCGGAGATTGCGTGCTTCGGAGCGGCACCGGCCGGGGCGCCCGGCGAGCGGCCCACCGCGGAAGTCGCCGTACGGCGGGGCTCGCGCCCCCTCCCTGACGCGGTGCGGCAGTCGGACGAGGGCCCGGACCGCCCGGCGCGCACCACGTCAGAGCCGGTCTCGCCCGCATTGCCGAAGCGCCAAAGAATGATCATGCGCAGCGGGAAATGCGCCGCACGAAAATCCACGGGTTCGCGGTTCGGCCGTCCGTGCGGCGGCGAACCTGCTGATCATGTGGACGCGGCCTGGTGCGAGACTGCTCGTATGACTCTCGGAAGGATCGTGCTGACCGGTGCGGCGGGACGGGTCGGCAGCGCCGTGCGCGCGCCGCTGCGCGAGGCGGCGGGGACGCTGGTGCTGGCCGACCGGGCGCCGCTGTCCGCCGAGGCGCCGAACGAGGAGGTGCGCCGCACCGACCTGTCGGACGCGGCGGAGATCATCGCGGGCGCGGACGCGGTCGTCCACCTCGCCGGGGTGCGGGACGAGGCGCCGTTCCCCGAACTGGTCGAGGGCAACATCCTGGGCGCGCAGCGGATGCTGGAGGCGGCGCGGGTGACCGGCGTCCGGCGGGTGGTGCTGGCCAGCAGCAACCGGGTGACCGGCCTCTATCCGTCCACGGAGACGGTGTCGCCCGAGATGCCGGCGCGCCCGGACGGCCTGTACGGCGTCAGCAAGGTCGCGGTCGAGGCGCTGGCCCGGCTGTACGTCGACAAGTTCGGGCTGGACGTGGTGTGCCTGCGCATCGGCAGCCTCGACGCGCGCCCGGACGAGCCGCGGCACCTGGCGACGTGGCTCAGCCACCGTGACTGCGCGGGGTTCGTGCTGGCGGCGCTGACCGTCCCGTCGCCGGGGTTCCTCGCCGCGTACGCGGTGTCGGCGAACGCGCGCCGGTTCTGGGAGCTGGACGACCGCCTCGGGTACACGCCGCAGGACGACGCCGCCGCCTACGGCGTTCCCGACACCTTCGTCGGGCCCGGCACCCCCCAGGGCGGCGACTTCGCGACCCCCGAGTTCACCCTCCGGTACCTGGAGCCCGCCGCGGGACGAGCCGACGACGCGCGAGGGTGACATTTGGTTCACACGAGAAGCGACGGACCGTTATCCTGACCTCCGGGTTACCGGTTCCTGACGGAAAGTCGAAGGGGTCCATGCCAACGTCCACGTGGTTCCGCCTCAACGTCGCCAAGCGGGAACGGGTCCTCGAAGTGGCGATGCGCGAGTTCGGGGAGCACGGGTACTCGACCGGCAGCCTGAACACCATCGCCCGCGAGGCCGGCATCGCCAAGGGCTCGCTGTTCCAGTACTTCAGCGACAAGCTGGAGTTCTTCGCCTTCGTCTGCGACGAGGCGTCCCGCCGGATCCGCGAGGAGATGGAGCGGCGCATCGCCCGCGTCGACTTCGACCAGTCCTTCGACGAGTGGCTGTTCGACGTGCTCTGCGACTGGACCGAGTACATGGCCGACCACCCGCTGGAGCGCGCGGTCACCGCCGCGACGAACTTCGAGCTGGACAACAGCGTCCGGTCGGTGGTCCGCGACACCGCGAACCAGCACTACCTGCAGGTCATCCACCCGACGCTGGAGTTGTGGAAGGCGCAGGGCGGCATCCGCGAGGACGCCGACCTGGAGGTCCTCGCCACGCTGATCCTGACGATGCTGCCGTTCCTGGCGCTGGCCCCCTACTACGACGGCCTCGACCCCATCCACGACCTGCGCGGCCGCACCCCCGCCGAGCAGCGCCCGGTGGTCCGCCAACTCGTCGCGGGCTTCCGCCCGATGTTCGCCCCGGAGAAGTAGCCCGTCAGGCGTCGAGGTCGGCGACCAGCAGGTCCATGCGGCGGGCGGCGTAGCGGGCGGGGGCCGGCAGGTCGCCGGTGTCGGCGGCCGACAGCACGCGCGGGTTGCTGATCCGGCGGACGCGGCCAAGCCGCTCCACGCCGCCGTGCTCCTCGGCGAGCAGGTTGCGCACCCAGTCGGTGTCGGTCCCGTACGGCAGGCCGATGATGATCCGGTCGCCGCTGCGGAACGCGGTGACGGGCGTGCGGTACTCGCGTCCGGACGTCCGCCCCTTGTGCACGATGACGGCGAGCGGCGGCAGGTAGGGCGCGTAGACGCCCTGCACGCGGTTCGTGAACGCCTTGTTGATCCGGCGCAGCCGCCGGGGCATCAGTGGTTTCGGCATGCTCCCTGCCTAACACGTCCGGGACGCGGGCGCGCCCCGGACGTCCCGCTTCACGGCGTGAGGAGGTACTCCTCGGGCTTGGCCTTGCGGTTGCCGGCCCAGAACTCGAAGGTGTGGCCGGGCCACAGCGTGCGGTTGACGCCCTGGTCGTCGAGGTACCAGCTGTTGCAGCCGCCCTCGTTCCAGACGGCGCGGCGCAGCCGGCGCTGCATCCGGTCGTTGAACCGGCGGGAGGCCTCGGGCTTCGGCTCGATCGCGTCGGCGCCGGACTCCTGGAGCAGCCGCAGGCAGCTGAGCACCTGCTGGATCTGCACCTCGATCATGAAGACGACCGAGTTGTGGCCGAGGCCGGTGTTCGGGCCGAGCAGCATGAAGAAGTTCGGCATGCCGGGGACCGTGGTGCCGCGGTGCGCCTCGATGCCGTCCGCCCAGATCTCCTGGAGCTTGACGCCGTTCCGGCCGGTGACGCGCAGCTCGTTCAGGGCGTCGACGACCTTGAAGCCGGTGCCGTAGACGATGCAGTCGACCTCGTACTCGCGGCCGTCCTGTGTGACGACGGAGTTCTCCCGCACCTCGGCGATCCCGGACGTCTCGACGGTCACATTCGGCCGGGTGAGCGCCGGGTAGTAGTCGTTGGACAGCAGGACGCGCTTGCAGCCGATGGTGTAGTCCGGCGTGACCTTGGCGCGCAGCTCCGGGTCGGGGATCTGCTTCTCCAGGTGCCGGCGGGCGAGCACCTCCTGCGGGAGCGACAGCCGCGGGTCGATGGTGAAGCCGACCGCGCGGGCCTCCAGCGCCCAGTAGATGCCGTTGCGGAACGCGCGGGCCACGCCGGGCACCTTGCCGAAGGCGGTGCGGACGGGCTTGGGGAAGGTGAAGTCGGGCTTCGGCTGGATCCACGGCGGCGTCCGCTGGAACAGCACCAGGTCCCCGGCCTTCTTCGCGACCTGCGGGACGAACTGGATGGCGGACGCGCCCGTCCCGATGACGGCGACGCGCTTGCCGGCGAGGTCGTAGGAGTGGTCCCACTCGGCGGAGTGGAACGCGGTGCCCTGGAACCGCTCGATGCCCGGCAGGTCGGGGAAGGAGGGGATGTGCAGGGCGCCGATGCCGGACACGACGGCCTTGGGGGTGAGGACGGTGCCGTCGCCGAGGGTGACGTTCCAGCGGCGGGCGTCGTCCTGGTACTCCATGCGGTCCACGGTGCTGCGGAACCGGATGTGGTCGCGGACGCGGTACTTGTCGGCGGTGCGCTCCATATAGGCGCGGATCTCGGGCTGCGGCGCGAACATCCGCGTCCAGCCCGGGTTGAGCTCGAAGGAGAAGGAGTACATGTGCGAGGGGACGTCGCAGGCGCACCCGGGATAGGTGTTGTCGTGCCACGTCCCGCCGAGGGCGTCGCTCTTCTCCAGGATCACGAAGTCGTCGAAGCCGGACTGCTTCAGCCGGATCGCCATGCCGAGCCCGGCGAAGCCGGACCCGATGATGACGATCGCCGGGGCACGCTCGCTCATTAGCCGTCCTCTCACGGTAACCTACTCGGGGTAAGTTACTATGAGTAGATTACTGACGGTAGGTCCAACAGAGAGGATTCTCCTGTGAGTGCCGCCACACCGCAGCCCCCGCCGCGCCGCCGCCGGATGTCGCGCGCGGACCGCGAACGGCAGATGCTGGACGTGGCGGAGGAGGTGTTCGGCGAGCGCGGCTACCAGGGCACCTCGATGGACGAGATCGCCGAGCGCTGCGGGGTGTCCAAGCCGATGCTGTACGAGTACTTCGGCTCCAAGGACGGCCTGCTCGTCGCGTGCGTCGGCCGCTCCAAGGCCGAGCTGCTGGACGTCACCCAGAAGGCCATGGCCGGCGCCGCCACCCCCGAGGACATCCTGTGGCGCGGGATGGTCGCCTACTTCTCCTTCATCGACGCGCACAGCAAGTCGTTCGCGATGCTGCTGCGCGAGCCGGCCGCCGCGTCCCAGGAGGCCGTCGACGCGGTGGAGGCGACCCGCCGCCAGCAGAGCGAGCTGATCTCCGGGGTGCTCGCGACGTTCGCCCCGTCCGCCGGCGAGCAGGCGATCGCCGCGTTCACCGAGATCATCATCGGCGCGAGCGAGCGGCTCGCGCAGTGGCGGACGTGGCATCCCGAGGTGAGCGTCGAGGACGCGGCGCGCCACATGACCGACTTCTGCTGGAAGGGACTCAGCCCCTACCTGGCCTGAGCCTTTCAACCCTCACGACTCTCACGACCGGGACGCGCGGGGCAGCGCGTCCAGCGCGCCGATGAGCAGGTCGAGGCCGAACTCGAAGTCGGTCTCCGGGTCGTGGCTGGCGAGTTCCGGAGCGAGCGCGACCACGTGCGGGAACTCGGCGGCGTCCAGCTTCGCCCACGCCTCGGCCTGGGTCTCGACGAGGTTGTCCAGCGTCTTCACCACGCCGGTCTCGCGCAGCTGCGCGCCCAGCGCGTACGCCATCAGCGCCCGCATGATCCGCACCGAGGTGGGGCCGTCGAACCCGGCGGCGTCGGCGAGCGCGAGCGCCCGCTCGGCCGGCCGCAGCCCCAGCTGCGTGTCGATCTTGTGGGTGAGGACGATCGTCATGCAGCGGGGATAGTCGTGCGCGACCTTCCGGAAGGCGCGGACGAGGGCGCGCGCCCGGTCCTGCCACGGCTCGCCGGGGTCGTCCTCCAGCTCCAGGCCGGCGACGACGTGCTCGGCGACGCCCTCCAGCAGCGCGCCCTTGTTCGGCACGTGGTTGTAGAGCGACATCACCGCGACGCCCAGCTCGGCCGCCACGCGGCGCATGGACAGCGCGTCCGCGCCCTCCCGCTCGATCAGCCCGACCGCCGCCTGCACGATCCGCGCCCTCGTCAGGACGGGGCGCGGCGCCGGCGTGTCGGACGTCACGTCGCCGTCCATCGGTCCCGCCCCTTCCCGCCGTTGACACCTGTAAGTGCACCGTGACACGGTACGTACAACGTACGTCTTACGTACATCGTACGTGAACGCCCTCGGGGAGGAACGCCCGTGTCGACCCATGACCTTTACACCGACCCCGCCGACAAGTCCACCTGGAACGTCCCGATGACCGGCGACGCCCGGTTCACCTGGGAGTACGACGACGGCCGCGACCGCCTTCTCGCCCTGTACCAGAAGGGCAAGGACAAGCAGTGGGACTCGGTCAAGCGCATCGACTGGGACCTGGAGGTCGACCCGCACAACGTCCTCGGCGTCCCCGACCAGTCCCTGGCCATCTACGGCACCAAGTACTGGGACAAGCTGACCGAGAAGCAGCGCGGCGAACTGCGGCAGCACTCCACGTCCTGGCAGTTCTCCCAGTTCATGCACGGCGAGCAGGGCGCCATGATCACCGCCGCGCGGATCGTGGAGTCGGTGCCCGACCTCGACTCCAAGTTCTACTCCGCCACCCAGACCATGGACGAGGCCCGGCACGTCGAGGTCTTCACCAAGTTCCTGCACGACAAGGTCGGGATGGTCTACCCGATCAACACCAAGCTGCAGGACCTGCTGAACGAGACCCTCACCGACTCCCGCTGGGACATGCCCTACCTCGGCATGCAGGTGCTCATCGAGGGCCTCGCGCTCGCCGCGTTCGGCGTCATCCGCGACATCACCACCAAGCCGCTGCCCAAGCAGATCCTCGCCTACGTCATGCAGGACGAGGCGCGGCACGTCGCGTTCGGGCGGCTCGCCCTGCGCGACTACTACAAGCAGCTCTCCGCGTCCGAGCTGAAGGAGCGCGAGGAGTTCGTCATCGAGGGCTGCTACCTGATGCGCGACCGCATCCGCGGCCGGGAGATCTGGACCAACTTCGGCATCGACCCCAAGGAGGTCGACGAGATGGTGGAGAACTCCCCCTACATGCAGATGTTCCAGAGCCTGCTGTTCAGCCGGATCGTCCCGTGCGTCAAGGACATCGGCCTGTGGAGCGAGCGCATCCAGCGGACCTACGACGACATGGGCGTGCTCGACATGTCCAAGGCCGACCTCGACGCCCTGATGAACCAGGACGAGGACATCGCCGAGAAGCTCGACACCGAGCGGTTCGCCGCCGAGGAGGCCGAGCGGAAGGCGGAGGTCGACGCCGTCATCGCCGACGCCGCGGCCGGCTGAGTACGGTTGGGGATCATTCCGCTCGGGACATCTCGGAGGTCTGCATGCCACTCGCGCACTTCGACGGGGCCCTCGCCGTCGTCACCGGAGCCGGCAGCGGGTTCGGCCGCGCCATCGCGCTGGCCCTCGCCGAACGCGGCGCGACCGTCCTCGCGGCCGACATCGACCTGCCGTCCGCCGAGCGCACCGTGACGCTCGCCAAGACCCTCGGCCCGGGCGGCGCCGCCTACGAGGTGGACGTCGCGGACGCCGCCGCGATGGAGGCGTTCGCCGCCGAGGTGAAGCAGGCCCACCGCGTCCCCGACGTCGTCGTCAACAACGCCGGCATCGCCGTCAGCGGCCCGTTCCTCGACCACGGCGTCGACGACTGGAACCGCATCCTCGGCGTCAACCTGTGGGGCGTCATCCACGGGTCCCGGCTGTTCGGCAAGCAGATGGTCGAGCGCGTCAACGCGCTGCCGAACAAGCCCGACAAGCCCAACTTCGGCGGGCACATCGTCAACATCGCGTCGGCCGCCGCGTTCGCGCCGACCCGCTCGCTGCCCGCCTACTGCACCACCAAAGCCGGGGTGCTGATGCTCAGCGAGTGCCTGCGCGCCGAGCTGGCGTCCTCGCGCATCGGCGTCACCGCCGTGTGCCCCGGCTTCGCCACCACCAACATCGTCAAGAACGGCACGTTCGTCGGCGGCGACGCGGCGCAGCGCGAGCGGATCCGCACGCGCGGCCAGAAGGCGCTCAAGCTCCGCAACTACCCGCCGGAGAAGGTCGCCGAGCGGGTCGTCAACGCCATCATCAAGAACAAGGCCGTCGTCCCGGTCAACTTCGAGGGCCACCTGCTGCACGCCCTGTCCCGGGTCTCCCCCGCGTCGACGCGCCTGCTCGCCAGAATCCCCGTGCAATAAGGGCGGGCCCCGCCGTGCGGTGCACGGCCGCGCGCCGCCCTCCTCGACTCCCCAGGAGAGGAGAAGGACCGATGCCCCCCGAACTGCTCACCGACCGTCCGACGACATGGACCGCGCGGATCCGCTGCAAGGACGGCGACCACGCGCTGGAGCTCACCGACCGGGAGGTCGTCGCCGAGCGGCTGCTGCGGACGTCCCGCAAGCACTCCTTCGACCCGGACGTGGACGTCGACTGGGACGCGCCGCAGGATCCCGACGTCTGGTACGCCCCGCCGCAGCTGGTGTCGATCTACGAGACGCCGCTGTGGGACGGCCTGACGCACCGGCAGCGCGTCGAGCTGACCAAGCGGGAGATGTGCAGCATCGCCTCCTTCGGCATCTGGTCGGAGATGCTGCTGATGCAGGCGCTCGTCCAGCACGCCTACCGGCGCCGCTACGACAGCGAGCACGTCGCCTACGCGCTGACGGAGATCGCCGACGAGTGCCGGCACTCGAAGATGTTCGGCCGGATGGTGCGGACGTGCGGGCTGCGCACGCACCGGCCGCGGGCCCTGGAGTACCACTCCGCCAAGCTGTTCGGCACCGTGTACGACCCGATGCCGATGTTCGCGGGGACGCTGGTGGTGGAGGAGTTCACCGACGCGTTCCAGCGGCTAACGTTCCCCGACGAGGGCGTGCAGCCGGTGATCCGGCAGGTCACCCGGATCCACGTCATCGAGGAGGCGCGGCACATCAGGTACGCGCGCGAGGAGCTGAAGCGGCTCGTCGCGCACGCCTCCCCGGTGCGGCGGCGGGCGGCGGCGTACGCGCTGGCGCAGGCCACCCGGCTGATGGCGACGCAGGTCGTCCATCCGTCGTGCTACACGGCGGTCGGGCTGGACCCGAAGCTCGCCCGCCGGGTCGCGGCGCGCAGCGAGCACCGCCGGGAGACGATGACGTGGGCGTTCCGCAAGTGCACCGCGTTCTTCGACGAGGTCGGATTCCTGGACGGACGGGCCCGTGACGTGTGGGTTCGTGCGGGACTACTGAAACCATAACCGGTTCTACATCGCAGCCCTTTATCTCGGCGTCGAAACGGGTTCCCGCACAATGGCCGCGGCCGAATACCGCACGGTTTTCCAATGGTCCCGGGAACGGGAACGCGAAGGGCCGTGGAGTGGGGTCCACTCCACGCCCCACTCGACGGGGACGGGCTGCTGACCTGGAGATCACCTCACCCAGGACACTCCAACCGCTTGCACGATCACGTCGTCGACCTCCTCCTCCCCATGCACCGCAAAGCACGCCGGCCGCCGGATGCGAGTGGGAGCACGACCGGTGCACTTCCTCCCCTTTACCGGAAACACCTTAGAAGGTCCTGACAGAAAATAAGCCATGATCGGCCGATTCAGGTCAGAAATGCGTCAACGTGCTCAGCACTTCGCGGGCGACGCCCTCGGCCGTGCCGAGGCACGCCCCCTCCCGGGCGTCCGCGCGGCCGGCGGCCGCCTGCTCGCTGTAGCTGACCGTCACCAGCACGTTCCGCAGCCGCGCCGTCACCTCGCCGACGACCGTCGGCTGGCCGTCGTCGGCCTTGAACCACCGGTACGCCTCGTCGCCGATGCCCCCCTGCCGCCGCAGGCTGATCGTCCGGACGAGGGGCGCGTTGTGCGCCTGCGTCCAGGACGCCCGGTAGTCGCCCTCCGCGTCCTGCACCGGCGTCGGCGTCTTCGCGGGCGCGTGCAGGTTCACCTCGACGCGCAGCCAGCGGAACCGCGGCCCCCGCGCCGTGTACGTGCACGTGGTGAACGTCGAGTTGGCGCTCTCCGCCCGCTTGGCCTCCGGGATCGTCCGGCGGACGGTCCGGTCGGACACCATCGCGCACGGCTTGGGCAGCGAGGCGATCGTCTGCTCCTGCATGGGCGTGGTGGACGGGCTCGTCGGCCCCGCCGTCCGGCCCGGCGTCCCCGCCGGCGTGCTCGCTCCGGGCGGCGCCGGCTTCGGCCCCGCCTCGTCCTTGCCGTGCCCCGGCACCAGCAGGAACACCGCCACCGCGGCAATCCCGAACGCCACCAGCGCGACCAGCAGCGCCAGCAGCCGCGGCCGGCGCGACGGCGACGGCGGCTCCGGCGCCGAGTACACCCGGTGGAACGGCTCGCGCTGCAGCCCCACGCCCCGCTCCTCACTCCCCCGCGCGTCTTCGACCCGCCACTCGTCAACGTAGTCAGGGCCGCCGTCGCTGACCAGGGGTCCCGGCCCGCCCGATCGTCGGACCCGCTGGTCACAATGGGGAGATGCTGATAGCGGAGATCGCGCGGACGTCGGCGGCGGTGGCGGGCACGTCCGGCCGCAAGGCCAAGGTCGCGGCACTCGCGGAGTGCCTGCGCGCCGCCGAGCCCGGCGAGGCCGCGACCGTGGTCGCCTACCTGTCCGGGGAACTGCCGCAGCGGCAGATCGGCGTGGGGTACGCGGCGCTGCGCGACGTCCCGCCGCCCGCCGCCGAGCCGTCGCTGACCGTCCCCGAGGTGGACGCCGCGTTCACCGGCATCGGCGCGGTGTCCGGGGCCGGGTCGGTCGCGCGGCGGCGCGACCTCGTCGCCGCGCTGCTCGGCCGCGCCACCGGCGACGAGCAGGGCTTCCTGATCCGGCTGCTGTCCGGCGAGCTGCGCCAGGGCGCCCTCGACGGGGTGATGGCCGAGGCGATCGCCGCGGCGGCCGGGGTGCCGTCCGCGGAGGTGCGGCGCGCCTTCATGCTGCGCGGCTCCCTCGGCCCCGTCGCCACCGCCGCGCTCGCCGGCGGCGTCGACGCCCTGCGCGAGTTCACGCTGGAGGTCGGCCGCCCGGTCAAGCCGATGCTCGCCGCGTCCGCGCCGTCGGTGGAGGAGGCGTTCGCCAAGCTGAAGGCCGAGGCCGCCGTGGAGTGGAAGCTCGACGGCGTCCGCGCCCAGATCCACGTCCGAGACGGCGAGGTGCGGGTGTTCACCCGGACCCTCGACGACATCACCGCGCGGCTGCCCGAGGTCGTCGCGGCCGTGCGCGACCTGCCCGTCCGCGAGGCCGTGTTCGACGGCGAGGTGATCGCGCTGCGCCCCGACGGCGCACCGCACCCGTTCCAGGTCACCGCCGCCCGCACCGCGACCCGCACCGCCAAGACCACCGACCCCGTCCCGCTCACGGTGTTCCTGTTCGACGTCATGCACCTTGACGGCGACGACCTGCTCGACGCGCCCGGCGCCGAGCGCAACGCGGCGCTCGTCCGGGCCGTCCCGGAGAACCTGCGGATACCGCGCATCGTCACCGCCGACCCCGCCGCCGCCAAGGACTTCTTCGACGACGCCGTGGCGCGCGGCCACGAGGGCGTCCTGGTCAAGTCGCTCGACACCCCCTACACCGCCGGCCGCCGCGGCGCCGGCTGGATCAAGGTGAAGCCGCGGCACACCCTCGACCTCGTCGTCCTCGCCGTCGAGTGGGGCCACGGCCGCCGCCAGGGCCTGCTGTCCAACCTGCACCTCGGCGCCCGCGACCCCGAGACCGGCGGCTTCGTGATGCTCGGCAAAACCTTCAAGGGCCTCACCGACGAGCTGCTCGCCTGGCAGACCGAGAAGCTCCGCGAGCTCGCCGTCCGCGAGGACGGCTGGACGGTGCACGTCCGGCCCGAGCTCGTCGTCGAGATCGCCTTCGACGGCGTCCAGCAGAGCCCCCGCTACCCCGGCGGCATTGCCCTCCGCTTCGCCCGCGTCCTGCGCTACCGCCCCGACAAAACGGCAGCCGAAGCCGACACCATCGAAACCGTCCGCGCAGTGGCTCCCGTGCTCTAGCGGCGGGAGGTGGGGAGTTTTCGGCGGGGGCGCGGAGTGGGGGTGGGGGTGGGCGGGGGCTGCTCGGTGGTGAGGCGGCGGGTCCAGCGGCGGGCGGCGGCGCGGGTGCGCAGGCGCGAGACGGTGCGGCCGCGCGCGAACGCGCGGCGCTGGAGGCGGTCGGCGACGCTCCGGCGGGTGCGGGCCGCGGCCCTGCGCTGGTCCCGGGCGGCCGCCTTGCGGGCCGCGCGGGCCAGCCTGCGGCGGCGGGCGCGGTCGGCGGCGTCGGCGGCGCGCGGCAGCAACTCGGGCGGGATGAGGTCGTGCCGGCCCGCGATGAACTCCTGCACCCAGATCTTCGCCCGGATCAGCGGGCGCCGGAAGCGGACCTCGCGGCGGACGGCCCGCTGGTACTTGCGCGAGTCCGGGTCATAGCGCCAGCGCGACCACGGCGAGCCCGGACGCGCCACGCGGATCGCGCCGACCACCAGCAGGACGGGCAGGAACAGCCCGATCAGGCCCGTCCAGATCTTGCCCTTCAGCAGGGCGATCACGGCGAGGACGAGGTCGGCGACGGTCGAGGCGAAGTACGCCTGGGCGAGCACGCTGCCGGCCGGGTCGGGGACGGCGTCGGCGAACCCGAACGGGCGGATGCCGAGCAGCAGCAGCCCGGTGACGGCGATGGCGACGAAGACGGCGTCGACGGACGCGCGGCCCTTCTCCGTCCAGTAGACGTCGCTGAGGTGCAGCAGCAGCGCGAACTCGTCCAGGACGAGCGCGGAGCCCGCCCCGAACACGACGGCCGCGATGCAGTCGAGCGCGACGTAGGCGTCCGGGGTGGCGAGGCTCGCGATGCCGCCGACCAGCATCAGCACGACGCCGAACACCACGTGGTGGACGTGGGTGTCGCCGGCCCGCACGTTGCCGAACCACCCGCTCACGTTCGCCCGGATCAGCCGCACGACCACGCGCGTCAGCACGAACGTCACGATGAACGCGGTGAAGAAGCCGAACAGCGGCAGCCGTCCGGTCTCCACGATGCGCTGCCGGAAAAGGTCGATCATGTGTCCCCCTGCCGTGCACCATAATGCCCGGTGACATGCGGGGATATCGTGGGACCCGGCCGATCGACGAGGATCGAGGGGAACATCACGTGAGCCGTATCGCCGACCGCTGCGACCCGGGGTGCCGGGCCTGGATCGCCGAGGCGATCCGCAAGGTCGAGGCCGACGCCAACCGCAGCGCCGACACGCACCTGCACGTGTTCCCGCTGCCGCCCGAATGGGGCATCGACCTGTACCTGAAGGACGAGTCGGTGCATCCGACCGGGTCGCTGAAGCACCGGCTGGCGCGGTCGCTGTTCCTGTACGGGCTGGCGAACGGCTGGATCCGCGAGGGCACCGTGATCATCGAGGCGTCCAGCGGGTCGACGGCGGTGTCGGAGGCGTACTTCGCGCGGCTGCTCGGGCTGCCGTTCGTCGCGGTGATGCCGGCGTCCACGAGCCCGGAGAAGATCGGCCTCATCGAGTTCTACGGCGGCCGGTGCCACCTGGTGGACGACCCGTCCTCGATCTACGACGAGTCGCGGCGGCTCGCGGCCGAGTGCGGCGGCCACTTCATGGACCAGTTCACCTACGCGGAACGGGCGACGGACTGGCGCGGCAACAACAACATCGCCGAGTCGATCTTCGAGCAGATGGGACTGGAGCGCTTCCCCGAGCCCGCGTGGGTCGTGGTCGGCGCGGGCACCGGCGGGACGTCCGCGACGATCGGCCGGTACGCGCGGTACCGGCGGTTCCAGACACGGCTCGCGGTGGTCGACCCGGAGGGCTCGGCGTTCTTCGGCTCGTTCGCCGACGGCGACCCGGAGCGGACCGCGGCGGGCTCGCGGATCGAGGGCATCGGCCGGCCGCGGGTCGAGCCGTCGTTCCTGCCGACGGTGATCGACCGGATGATCCAGGTGCCGGACGCGGCGTCCGTCGCGGCGATGCGCTGGACGAGCCGCGTCAGCGGCCGGGACGTGGGCGGCTCCACCGGCACCAACATGTGGGGCGCGGCGGAGCTGATCGCGCAGATGCGGGCGCGCGGGGAGCGCGGCAGCGTGGTGACGCTGATCTGCGACGGCGGCGAGCGCTACGCGGGCACCTACGGGTCGGACGTGTGGCTGGCGGCGCAGGGCCTGGACATCGCCCCCTACGAGGCGGCGCTGGACGCGTTCCTCAAGACCGGCGAGATGCCGGTCGCCGTCTGACCAGCCCTCGAAGCCCGATCAGCCCTTGAAGCGGATCGGGTTGAAGACGTCGGCGTAGATGAGCAGTCCGCCCATGACGATCAGGACGGCCGCCATCACGTAGGTGACGGGCAGTGCCTTGGCGACGTCGACGTAGCCGGGGTCGGGCTTGCGGAACACCCGGGCGAACGCCTTCTTCACGGCCTCCAGCAGGGCGCCGGCCATGTGGCCGCCGTCCAGCGGGAGCAGCGGGACGAGGTTGAACAGCCCGACCGCGAGGTTCAGCGAGCCGAGCAGCATCACGAAGTACCAGACCTTCTCGGTGGTCGAGAGGGCCTTGGAGGACGCGACGTCGCCGCCGATGCGGCTGACGCCGACCACGCCGACCGGGCCGTTCGGGTCGCGCTTCTCGCCGCCGAACGCGGCGTTCCAGACGCCGACCATCTTCTGCGGCATCCGGACGAGCGCACCCGCGGTGTGCTTGGTCATGGACCCCATGGCGTCGGCGACGGCGCCGGGGCCCTGCCGCTCCATCGCCTCGGTGGGCGTGATGCCGAGGAAGCCCACGTTGACGATCTTCGTGTCGTCCTGGAGGTCGTGCATCTGGTTGCGGACGATCGGGACGTTCAGCGTCATGTCGCGGCCGTCGCGCCGGATCGTCATGGCGACGGTCTGCCCGCCGGAGTCGCGGATCAGCTTCTGCAGCCGGTCGTAGTCGCCGATCTTGTGCCCCTGGTAGGACACGATCCGGTCGCCGGGCTGCAGCCCTGCCTGGTGCGCGGGCGTCGGCACGGCGCCGGCCGGGCACTTGGTCAGGTCGGACTGGCTCGCCGGGACGATGCACTCCGACACCTGCTGGATGACCGGCTGCGGGGTCTGCTGCCCGATGCCCATCAGCAGGATCGAGAAGAAGACGACCGCCAGCACCAGGTTCATCGCCGGGCCGGCGAACATGATGATCAGCTTCTGCCACCACGGCTTGGCGTAGAACACGCGGTCGCCGTCGTCCGGCCGCACCTCCTCCAGCGCCGCGCCGCGCGCGGACTCGATGAGGCCCTGCCACGGGCCGGTGCTGATCTGCCGCACGGTGCCGGGGGCGTCGCCCTTGCGCGGCGGCAGCATCCCGATCATGCGGATGTAGCCGCCGAGCGGGATCCACTTGACGCCGTACTCGGTCTCACCCTTGCGCTTGGACCACATCGTCGGGCCGAACCCGACCATGAACTGCGTCGTGCGGACCCGGAAGAGCTTGGCGAAGCTGAAGTGCCCGAGCTCGTGCAGCGCGATCGACGCCAGCAGGCCGAAGAACAGGATCAGTACTCCCGCCAGCCAGCCCATGCGTCATGCCCCTCCGTCGTGCACCCCGCGCACCGAGGGGTGGCCACCAGCAACCACCTCAGAGTACGTCAACGCGCCGGGTTTGGTTGAGCTAGCCGAGGAAGCCCCGCAGGAGGGCGGCGGTGCCCTCGAGGTGCTCGGCGACGGCGCGGCGGGCGGCCTCGGCGTCGCCCGCCAGGATCGCCTCGGCGATCGCGGCGTGCTGGACGGCGGCGTGCTCGATGTTGCGGCCGAGGACGGGGATGGCGTTGAGCAGGTCGGTGACCCGCATCCGGGCGTCGGCGCAGGCGGCCGACAGCAGCGCGGAGCCGGTCATCTCGGCGATCGACAGGTGGAACAGGGTGTCGAGGCGGCGGTACTCGTCGGGGCCGGCGGCGTTCAGCTCGGCGAGGCGGGCGCGCAGCCCGGCCCGCTGGTCCTGCGTCAGCCGGGTGGTGGCGAGGATCTGGGCGGCCCCGGTCTCGACGGCCATCCGGAAGGTGAGGGTGTCGTTGAGGCCGTCGCCCATCTCGGCGAGCGCCCGTCTCAGGTCGGACTGGCGGGGCCGCGGGCGCTCGTAGGTGACGAACGTGCCGCCGAACCGGCCGCGCCTCGACTCGACGTAGCCCTCCTGCTGGACGGCCCGGATCGCCTCGCGGAGCGTGACGCGGCTCACGCCGAGCAGCGGGGCCAGCTCGCGTTCGGGCGGGAGCCGGTCGCCGCGGTCGACGACGCCCAGCTTGATCGCCTGGAGGAGGCGCTCGACGGTCTCCTCGAAGGCGTTGCCGGTCCGGACGGGCCGGAACACCGCCGCGGCCGCCAGGTCGGGGACGCCGGGGCCGGGCTCGGGTGCGGGCATGACCGTCCTTCGGTCCGCGGGGGCTTCGGGCTCCACGTTACATGTGCGTTTCGTCGGGGTCCGGGGGGTTGACGCGGCCCCCTCCGCAAACATTAATGGTCTGTCATTAGCCCATTGCGGCTGTGTCGAAACCCCCCGTGGCACGCGAGGAGGTGCTCGTGAGCATCGACGAGCACAAGGCATCCCCGACCCCATGTCCGACGACGAGAAACGGCTGCACGAGCTGGGCTACGCCCAGGAACTCAGCCGGTCCATGTCCGGCTTCTCCAACTTCGCGGTCTCCTTCACCATCATCTCGGTGCTGTCGGGCTGCCTGACCTCCTACACCATCGGCCTCAAGGGCGGCGGCCCCGTCGTCATCACGTGGGGCTGGCTCGGCGTCGGCGCGATGACGCTGCTGGTCGCGCTGGCGATGGCCGAGGTGTGCTCCAGCTACCCGACCGCCGGCGGCCTGTACTACTGGTCCGCCAAGCTCGCCCGGACGAACGGGGCGGCGTGGTCGTGGTTCACCGGCTGGTTCAACTTCATCGGCCAGGTCGCGGTGACCGCCGCGATCGTCTACGGGTCGGCGGCGTTCCTGAACCCGCTGCTGGACCTGCAGTTCGGCTACTCGGTGACGCTCGGCCACACGTTCCTGCTGTTCGCGGTCCTGCTGGTCGTGCACGCGCTGCTGAACCAGTTCGGCGTGAAGATCGTCTCGATCCTGAGCAGCGTGAGCGTGTGGTGGCACGTGCTCGGCGTCGCGTTCGTGGTCGGGGTGCTGGCGTTCAAGCCGTCGCACCACCAGTCGGCCGGGTTCGTGTTCAGCAAGTTCGTCAACGAGACGGGCTGGCAGTACGGCGCGTACGCGGCGCTGATCGGCCTGCTGCTGTCGCAGTACACGCTGACCGGGTACGACGCGTCCGCGCACATGACCGAGGAGACGCACGACGCGGCGCGGTCCGGGCCGAAGGGCATCGTGAACTCGGTGCTGATCTCGGTCGTGGCGGGCTGGGTGCTGCTGCTCGGCGTCACCTTCGCCATCCAGGACTACGGCAAGGCGGTCGCGGGCGGGCCCGCGGAGATCTTCATCGCGGCGACCGGCGACACGATGGGCAAGCTGCTGATCCTGGTGTCGTTCGGCGCGCAGTTCTTCTGCGGGATGTCCTCGGTGACGGCGAACTCCCGGATGATCTACGCGTTCTCCCGGGACGGGGCGCTGCCGCTCTCGTCCTTCTGGCACCGCATCAACAAGCGCAGCCGGACGCCCACCAACGCGATCTGGCTGGCCGCCGGCGGCGCGTTCGTGCTGGCCCTGCCGGCGATCTGGAACCTGACCGCGTACCTGGCGGTGACGTCGGTCGCGGTGATCGGCCTCTACATCGCCTACGTGATCCCGACGTTCCTGCGGCTGCGGCAGGGCAAGGACTTCAGGCCCGGCCCGTGGAACCTCGGCCGGTGGAGCAGGCCGGTCGGGATCCTCGCGGTCGCCTGGGTCGTCGTCATCTCGGTGCTGTTCATGCTGCCGCCGGCGAACCCGATCACCAAAGACAGCTTCAACTACTCCCCCATCGCGATCCTGATCGTCCTCGGCGGCGCGGGGCTGTGGTGGGTGCTGTCGGCCCGCAAGTGGTTCACCGGCCCGAAGGTGCAGGGCAGCGCCGAGGAGCTGGCGGCCATCGAGCAGGAACTCCAGTCGCTGGGCTAGCGCCCGTTAGGAGACCGGGAACGTGACCACATCGCTCACCCTCGACGAACTGCGCGGGGAGGCGGCGGAGGGCCGGATCGACACCGTGATCGTGGCGATCGTCGACATGCAGGGGCGCCTGCAGGGCAAGCGGCTGTCGTCCCGCTACTTCCTGGAGGAGGTGGCCGGGCACGGCTCGGAGGGCTGCAACTACCTGCTGGCCGTCGACGTCGACATGAACACGGTGGACGGCTACGCGATGTCGTCCTGGGAGCGGGGCTACGGCGACTTCGTCATGCGCCCCGACCTCGGGACGCTCCGCCGGATCCCCTGGCAGGAGGGCGCGGCGCTGGTCCACGCCGACATCGTGTGGGAGGACGGCTCCGACGTGGCGCCCTCGCCCCGGCAGATCCTGCGGCGCCAGCTCGCCAGGCTGGCCGAGCGGGGCTGGGGCGCCTACGTCGGGACCGAACTGGAGTTCGTCGTCTACCAGGACTCCTACGAGGACGCCTGGCGGAAGGCGTACCGCGACCTCACCCCGGCCAACCAGTACAACGTGGACTACTCGCTGCTCGGGGGCGCCCGCGTCGAACCGCTGCTGCGCCGGATCCGCAACGGCATGACCGGCGCGGGGATGTACGTCGAGTCGGCCAAGGGCGAGTGCAACCTCGGCCAGCACGAGATCGCGTTCCGGTTCGACGAGGCGCTGCGGACGTGCGACAACCATGTCCTGTACAAGACCGGCGCGAAAGAGATCGCCGCCCAGGAGGGTATGTCGATCACCTTCATGGCCAAGCCGAACGAGCGGGAGGGCAACTCCTGCCACGTGCACATCTCGCTGCGCGACGCCGCCGGGACGCCGGTCCTGGCCGGGGACGGCCCGCACGGGCTGTCGAAGATCGGCGAGCACTTCATCGCGGGCCAGCAGGCGTGCCTGCGCGACTTCACCCTGCTGTACGCGCCGAACATCAACTCCTACAAGCGCTACCAGCCGGGCTCGTTCGCACCGACCGCGATCAAGTGGGGCGTGGACAACCGGACGTGCGCGCTGCGGCTCGTCGGGCACGGACCGTCGCTGCGCATCGAGAACCGGGTGCCGGGCGGCGACGTCAACCCGTACCTGGCGGTGTCGGCGCTGGTCGCGGCCGGTCTGCACGGCATCGAGAACGAGCTGCCGCTGGAGGAGCCGTACGCGGGCAACGCCTACGCGACCGACGCGGAGACCGTCGTCGCGACGCTCCGCGACGCCGCCGCCGACTGGGGGCGAAGCGCCCTGGCCGTGGACGCGTTCGGCAAGGAGGTCGTGGACCACTACGCCAACTACGCGGCCGTGGAACTGGCCGCCTACGACCGCGCGGTGACCGACTGGGAGCTCTACCGCGGCTTCGAGCGCCTATAGCCGCCCGCGGCCGGCCGCGCCGCCTGACCGAACCACGTTCACTTGCGGCGAGTCGTCGTTATGGCGCGGCTCATAACGACGACTCGCCGCAAGTCAACGACAGCATCGAGGGGACATGAGCGAGTTCGAGGTTCTGAATCCGGCGACCGAGGAGGTCGTGGAGGTCGTCGCGCTGGCGTCGGCGGACGAGGCCGACGCGGCCGTGGAGCGGGCCGGGCGGGCGTTCCCGGCGTGGCGGGACGTGGCGCCCGGCGACCGGGCCCGGCTGCTGCGGGCGTTCGCCGAGAAGGTCGACGCGCACCTGGACGAGCTGGCCGAGCTGGAGGTCCGCAACGCCGGGCATCCGATCGGGCAGGCGCGCTGGGAGGCGGGCAACCTGCGGGACGTCCTGCACTACTACGCCGCCGCGCCCGAACGGCTCACCGGGCGGCAGATCCCGGTGCCGGGCGGACTGAACGTGACGTTCGCCGAGCCGCTCGGGGTCGTCGGCGTGATCGTGCCGTGGAACTTCCCGATGCCGATCATGGGCTGGGGCATGGCGCCGGCGCTCGCCGCGGGCAACACGGTGATCGTCAAGCCGGCGGAGCTGACCCCGCTCACCGCGCGCCGCCTCGGAGAGCTGGCGCTGGAGGCGGGCCTCCCGGAACACGTGCTCCAGGTGCTGCCGGGCGCGGGGCCGGTGGCGGGACGGCGGCTGGTCGACCATCCGGACGTCCGCAAGATCGTCTTCACCGGCTCGACGCGGGTCGGCAAGGAGATCATGCAGGCGTGCGCGCCCGGCGTGAAGCGGCTGACGCTGGAGCTCGGCGGCAAGTCCGCGAACATCGTGTTCGCGGACGCCGACCTGGAGAAGGCCGCCGCGACCGCCCCGTACGCGGTGTTCGAGAACGCCGGCCAGGACTGCTGCGCCCGTTCCCGGATCCTGGTGGAACGTCCCGTCTACGACCGGTTCCTCGAACTGCTCGAACCGGCCGTGCACGGCGTCGCCGTCGGCGACCCGCGCGATGACAAGACCGAGGTCGGGCCGCTGATCAGCGCCGCGCACCGGGACCGGGTCGCCTCCTACGTGCCCGACGGCGCGCCCGTCGTGATCCGCGGTTCGGCGCCCGAGGGCCCCGGGTTCTGGTTCCCGCCGACCGTCCTCGCCTCCCCGGACTACGCGACCCTGCCGGCCTGGCACGACGAGGTGTTCGGGCCGGTCGTCGCCGTCGTCCCGTTCGAGGACGAGGCCGACGCGTACCGGATCGCCAACGACACCCCCTACGGGCTGTCCGGCTCCATCTGGACCCGCGACATCGGCCGCGCCCTGCGCGCCTCCCGCGCCGTCGAGGCCGGGAACCTGTCGGTGAACTCCCACTCGTCCGTGCGGTACTGGACGCCGTTCGGCGGGTTCAAGCAGTCCGGCCTCGGCCGCGAGCTGGGCCCGGACGCGCTCGGCGCGTTCACCGAGACCAAGAACGTCTTCATCGCGAGCGAGTAGCCCCCGCAAGTTTCGGTCAGTGACAGGAGAGAGAGCAGCATGCAGCGTCTGGAAGGCCGGGTGGCCGTCGTGACCGGCGGCGCCAGCGGCATCGGCCTGGCCACCGCGCGCCGTTTCACCGAAGAGGGCGCGAAGGTCGTCGTGGCCGACGTCGACGAGACCGCCGGCAAGAGCGCCGCCGAGGAGCTCGGCGGCCTGTTCGTCAAGGTGGACGTGACCGGCGAGGACGAGGTCAAGGCCCTCTACCGGACGGTCCGGGACGCCTACGGGCGCATCGACGTCGCGTTCAACAACGCCGGGATCTCCCCGCCCGACGACGACTCGATCCTGGAGACCGGCCTGGACGCCTGGAAGCGCGTCCAGGACGTCAACCTGACCAGCGTCTACCTGTGCTGCAAGCACGTCATCCCGTACATGCTGGAGCAGGGCAAGGGGTCGATCATCAACACGGCGTCGTTCGTGGCGGTGATGGGCGCGGCGACCTCGCAGATCTCCTACACCGCGTCCAAGGGCGGCGTCCTGGCGATGTCCCGGGAACTGGGCGTGCAGTTCGCGCGGCAGGGCGTCCGCGTGAACGCGCTGTGCCCCGGACCCGTGAACACCCCCCTCCTCCAGGAGCTGTTCGCCAAGGACCCGGAGCGGGCCGCGCGGCGCCTCGTCCACGTCCCGGTGGGGCGCTTCGCCGAGGCGTCGGAGATCGCGGCGGCGGTCGCGTTCCTGGCGTCGGACGACGCGTCGTTCATCACGGCGTCGGAGTTCCTGGTGGACGGCGGCATCTCCGGGGCCTATGTGACGCCGCTCTAGAGCGCCCGTTATGAGGTGCGGTGCTAAGCGAACCGCGTTTTCTTGGCATGCGCGTCGGTATGCGCGCGCACGGTTTTCTGCGCATCATGGCGCTTTCCATCCCGGTCCCTGGAGAAGTGATCCCTGTGAAGCGCAGTCTCGTGGCGGTCCTGGCGTTGTCGCTCGCGCTCGGCGGATGCGGCGGCTCGGACGGCAAGAAGGACTCGGCCGCGTCCGGTTCCCCGGCCTCCTCCCCGGCGACGGCACCGGCGCCGTCCGGGACGTCCGACGGGTCCGGCGGCTCGGCCGGCGGCGGCGCGAGCGCCGTGCCGACCGCCCCGGGCGGCGGGACGGCGGCGGCCGCCAAGAAGTTCAACGACTGCGTGCGCAAGCAGGGCGTGACGATGCCCAGCCCGCACCCGAGTTCTACGCCGTCCAAGGCCGAGCTGGCCAAGATCAAGGCGGCGCTGCAGACGTGCGTGAAGGCGATGTCCGGCACCCCCGCGGCGACGCCCAAATAGACACCCGCCCATTGCATCGCCCTCGGCGGTCGGGCCTGGGGGCTCGCTGCGCGATCAAGTCCTCGCAGGCTCGAACTTGGCTTCGCACGCGATCGCAACGCCTGAGGCCGGCACGCCGCCGAGCCCGCGTGCGGAGCCGGCGTCGGGCGCTGGTGGCATGGCGTTGCCGCTGCTAGCCTTGCGCGCAGCCGTTAATCCCGTGCGGGAGAGTCCTACGCAGCCGGTGTGGGACGCCGAAGGAGCAAATCCTCCCCGGAACCTCTCAGGCCCATGGACCGCACGGAGCAGGCGACCTCTGGAAAGCGGGGACGCGTTCCCCCGCCGAAGGTGAAAGCCCGCGCCGCGTCCCGTACCGGGGCGGCGGGTGAAGCTCTCAGGCGCCGATGACAGAGGGGGAGGCACCGATACGCCCGGTGCGCGAGTGGGACGATGGACCACGCGCGCCCGTGACGAAGGAGCCGAACCGATGTCCGCCGATCCGTCCTCGAAGGCCGCGAAGAAGACGCCGCTGCACGACGTCCACCAGGACCTCGGCGCGAATCTCGTCGACTTCGCCGGCCATCTGATGCCGCTGCGCTACGCGAGCGAGACCGCCGAGCACCAGGCCGTCCGCACCGGCGCGGGGCTGTTCGACCTGTCCCACATGGGAGAGATCTTCCTGTCCGGTCCGGGCGCGGCCAACGCGCTCGACTACGCGCTGGTCGGGAACCTGTCGCCGATGGCGGTGGGCAAGGCCCGCTACACGATGATCTGCGATCCGGACGGCGGCGTCCTGGACGACCTGATCGTCTACCGGCTGGCGGACGAGACGTGGATGGTCGTCGCGAACGCGTCGAACGTCGCGGTCGTCCGGGAGGCGCTGACCGAGCGGGCCGCGGGCTTCGAGGCCGCCGTGGACGACCGCTCCGACGCCTACGCGCTGATCGCCCTGCAGGGCCCGCGGGCGCAGGCGATCCTGGAGGGGTTCACCGGCGCGCCGCTCGCCGACCTGCGCTACTACGCGATCCTCGCCGACCGCGTCGCCGAGGTGGACGCCCTCATCGCCCGTACCGGCTACACCGGCGAGGACGGCTTCGAGCTGTTCGTCGACGCGTCCGACGCCGTCGCGCTGTGGAAGGCGCTGGCCGCGGTCGACGGGGTGGTGCCCGCCGGGCTGTCGGCGCGGGACACGCTGCGGCTGGAGGCGGGCATGCCGCTGTACGGCAACGAGCTGACCGCGGAGACCACCCCGTTCGAGGCCGGCCTCGGACGTGTCGTCAAACTCGAGAAGGCGGTCGACTTCGTCGGCAAGGCCGCCCTGGCGGCGCAGGCGCAGACCCCCGCGGGCCGTAGGCTCGTGGGACTGGTGGCGCGCGGGCGTCGCGCGCCCCGGAAGGGGTACCAGGTCGTCACGTCCGGCGGCACGCCGTGCGGTGTGGTGACGAGCGGTGCCCCGTCGCCCACACTGGGCAGGCCGATCGCCATGGCCTACCTCGACAGCGGCGTCGAGGAGACCGGCCTCGCCGTGGATGTGCGCGGCAGGCAGGAGCCGGTCGACGTGGTCGCACTGCCGTTCTACAAGCGTTCCTGAAAGAGAGAAAAAGACGTGAGCGTTCCGGAGCAGCTCCGCTACAGCGAAGAGCACGAGTGGGTGGCCGGCCTCGGCCCTGCTGGTTCAGAAGCAGAGGACGGCATCGTCACGGTCGGCATCACCGCGCACGCCGCCGACGCGCTCGGCGAGATCGTCTACCTCGAGCTGCAGCCCTCCGAGGGCGACAACGTCGAGGCCGGCGAGCCGTGCGGGGAGATCGAGTCGACCAAGTCGGTCAGCGACCTGTTCTCGCCGGTCAGCGGCGAGATCACCGCGATCAACGGCGCGGTGGTGGACGAGCCCAAGGTGATCAACGACGACCCGTACGGCGAGGGCTGGATCTTCAAGGTGCGGATCTCCGACGAGCCGGGCGACCTGCTGGACGCCGAGTCCTACGACAAGCTGATCGAGGAGAGCTGACGTGGGTCTGCATGACTCCCTCGCCGCGGCCGACCCGGAGGTCGCCGCGGCGGTGGACGCCGAGCTGCGCCGCCAGCAGTCCACCCTCGAGATGATCGCGTCGGAGAACTTCGCGCCGGTGTCGGTGCTGGAGGCGCAGGGCTCCGTCCTGACCAACAAGTACGCCGAGGGGTACCCGGGCCGGCGGTACTACGGCGGCTGCGAGTACGTGGACGTCACCGAGCAGCTCGCGATCGACCGGGCGAAGGCCCTGTTCGGCGCGGATCACGCGAACGTGCAGCCGCACAGCGGCGCGCAGGCCAACACCGCGGTCTACTTCGCGCTGCTGCAGCACGGCGACACCATCCTCGGCCTCGACCTCGCGCACGGCGGGCACCTCACCCACGGGATGCGGCTGAACTACTCCGGCAAGGTGCTGAACGTGGTGCCCTACCACGTCCGCGCCGAGGACGGCCTGGTCGACATGGACGAGGTCGCCTCGCTCGCCGCCGAGCACCGGCCGAAGATGATCGTGGCGGGCTGGTCGGCGTACCCGCGGCAGCTGGACTTCGCCGCGTTCCGCGAGATCGCCGACTCGGTCGGGGCTCTGCTGATGGTGGACATGGCGCACTTCGCCGGGCTGGTCGCGGCGGGGCTGCACCCCTCCCCCGTCCCGCACGCCGACATCGTCACCACCACGACGCACAAGACGCTCGGCGGCCCGCGCGGCGGCCTGATCCTCGCCCGCGAGGAGTACGGCAAGAAGATCAACTCGGCGGTGTTCCCGGGCATGCAGGGCGGCCCGCTGGAGCACGTGATCGCCGCCAAGGCGGTCGCGCTGAAGATCGCCGCGTCGGACGAGTTCAAGGCCCGGCAGGCCGTCACGGTCGAGGGCGCGAAGATCCTCGCCGAGCGGCTGCTCGCCGAGGACTCGGCGAAGGCCGGCGTGAAGGTGCTGACCGGCGGCACGGACGTGCACCTCGTCCTGGTCGACCTGGTCGACTCCGAGCTGACCGGGCGCGACGCCGAGGACCGGCTGCACGAGATCGGCATCACCGTCAACCGGAACGCGGTCCCGAACGACCCGCGCCCGCCGATGGTGACGTCCGGCCTGCGCATCGGCACGCCCGCCCTCGCGACCCGCGGCTTCACCGCCGAGGACTTCGCCGAGGTCGCCGACGTCATCGCGCTGGCGCTGCAGCCGTCCTTCGACGCCGGCGCGCTGTCCGCGCGGGCGAAGGCGCTCGCCGACAAGCACCCGCTCTACCCCGACCTGTAACTCCTCCGCGCCCCCTTCCCTCGCGGGGAGGGGGCGCGCGCTACGACGAGGTGGCACCCATGGCCATCAGCGTTTTCGACCTCTTCAAGATCGGCATCGGCCCTTCGTCCTCGCACACGGGCGGCCCCATGGCGGCGGCCCACCGTTTCGCCCGCGGGTTGCGGCGGGACGGGCTGCTGGAGAAGACCGCGTCCGTCCAGGCGATCCTCTACGGCTCGCTCGGCCTCACCGGAAAGGGCCACGGCTCCGACAAGGCCGTCATCCTCGGCCTCGAAGGCGACAAGCCGGAGACCGTCGACGTCGACGGGGTGGACGAACGGCTCGCCGCCATTCGCGAACGCAAGGAACTGCGCCTGTTCGGCTCGCACGACGTCCCGTTCGCCGTCGGCGAGCACCTGGTGTTCGAGCGCAAGGAATCGCTGCCCGGCCACCCGAACGGAATGCGCTTCACCGCGTTCGACGCGTCCGGCGACGAACTGCGGTCCAGGGTCTACTACTCGGTCGGCGGCGGCTTCATCGTGGACGAGAACGCCACCGGCGCCGACCGCATCAAGCCGGACGACACCGTCCTGCCGCACCGTTTCGACACCGCCGCCGAACTCCTCGACCGCTGCCGCGAAACGGGCCTGTCCATTTCCGCGCTCATGCTGGAGAACGAGAAGGCGTTCGGCCGCACCGAGCAGGAGATCCGCGACGGTCTCCTCACGCTCTGGCAGGTCATGCGGGCCTGCGTCACCCGCGGCTGCACCCGCGAAGGGCTGCTGCCGGGCGGCCTGAAAGTGCGCCGCCGCGCCCCGCAGCTGCACCGCCAGCTGTCCGTCGAAAAGGCGTCCGACCCGCTGCACGCGATGGACTGGGTCACCCTTTTCGCCCTCGCCGTCAACGAGGAGAACGCCGCCGGCGGACGCATCGTCACCGCCCCCACCAACGGCGCCGCGGGCATCATCCCGGCCGTCCTGCACTACTACGACCGGTTCGTGCAGGGCGGCAATGACGAGAGCGTCGTCCGCTTCCTGCTCACGGCCGGCGCGATCGGCGTCCTGTTCAAGCAGAACGCCTCCATCTCCGGCGCCGAGGTCGGCTGCCAGGGCGAGGTCGGCTCCGCCTGCTCGATGGCCGCCGCCGGGCTCACCGAGGTCCTCGGCGGCACCCCCGAGCAGGTCGAGAACGCCGCCGAGATCGGCATCGAGCACAACCTCGGTCTCACCTGCGACCCCGTCGGCGGCCTCGTCCAGGTCCCCTGCATCGAGCGCAACGCCGTCGGCGCCATCAAGGCCATCAGCGCCGCCCGGATCTCCCTGCGGGGCGACGGCCGCCACTTCGTCTCCCTCGACAAGGCCATCAAGACCATGCGCGACACCGGCCGCGACATGCTCGAGAAGTACAAGGAGACGTCCCGCGGCGGCCTGGCCGTCAACGTCATCGAGTGCTGACAGGACGGCCTGGTGGCGCGGGTCAGCCGGTGAGGGCGCCTCGGCCGGTGGGCGAGTGGGCGCCGGGGCGGGCCTCGTTGCCGCACTGGCGGCAGACCACCAGGGGGTTGAGGGTCTCGCCGCAGGAGTGCCGCCAGCGGACGGGCGGGTCGTCGGGGTGCAGGTGCCGGTCCCCCCACGCCATCAGGACGATCAGGACGTCGCACAGCTCCCGCCCCGCCGCCGTGAGGTGGTACTCATGGCGGACGGGGTGGTCGCTGTAGCGTTCGCGCCGGACGATGCCGTTCGCCTCGAGCTTGCGGAGCCGGGCCGTGAGGATGTCGCGGGCCGCCCCGGTGTTGCGGACGATCTGGTCGAAGCGCCGCACCCCGTAGCTGAGCTCCCGGATCGCGAGCAGGCTCCAGCGCTCGCCGACGATGTCGAGGGTGTCGGCGATGGAGCACTCGCGGGGGTGGGCGTCCTTCGGCATACCGGGAAGCCTAGCCGCCGGTCCCGGGCGGCTCGTGCGTCACAGCCGCTCGATGACCGTGGCGTTGGCCAGGCCGCCGGCCTCGCACATGGTCTGCAGGCCGTACCGTCCGCCGCGGTCCTCCAGGGCGTGCAGCAGCGTGGTCATGATGCGGGCGCCGCTCGCGCCGAGCGGGTGGCCGATCGCGATCGCGCCGCCGCGGACGTTGACGCGGGCGAGGTCCGCGCCGGTCTCGCGCTGCCAGGCGAGCACCACCGGCGAGAACGCCTCGTTCACCTCGAACAGGTCGATGTCGTCCAGGGTCAGGCCGCCTCTGGCCAGCACCTTCTCCGTCGCCGGGATGATCGCCGTCAGCATGAGCAGCGGGTCGTCGCCGGTGACCGCGAACGCGTGGAAGCGGGCGCGGGGGCGCAGGCCGAGCCGCTCGGCGACGTCCGCGCCCATGACCAGGACGGCGGCGGCGCCGTCGTTGATCGGGGACGCGTTGCCGGCGGTGACCTTCCAGGCGATCTCCGGGAAGCGCGCCGCCATGCGCTCGTCGTAGTAGGCGGGCTTCAGGCCGGCGAGGACCTCCGGTGAGGTGCCGGGGCGGACGGTCTCGTCGCGCTGCCCGGCCCAGGCGACCTCGCGGTCGAACTCGCCGTTCTTCCACGCCTCGGCGGCGCGGCGGTGCGACTCGTAGGCGTAGGCGTCGAGCTCCTCGCGGGACAGGTCCCACTTCGCGGCGATGAGCTCGGCGCTGATGCCCTGCCCGACCAGGCCGCCGGGGTAGCGCTCCTTGAGCATCGTGCCGAACGGGTCGCTGCCCGGCAGCACGCTCGATCCCATCGGCACCCGCGACATCGACTCGACGCCGCAGGCGACGGCGATGTCGTACGCGCCGCTCCGCACGCCCTGCGCGGCGATGTGCAGGGCCTGCTGGGACGAGCCGCACTGCCGGTCGACGGTCATGGCGGGCACGGTCTCGGGGAACCCGGCGGCCAGGACGGCGGTCCGGGTGATGTTGACGGCCTGCTCGGCGACCTGGGTGACGACGCCGCCGACCACGTCGTCGACCAGCCCGGGGTCGATGCCGGCCCGGTCGACCAGCGTCTTCAGCGTCCGCGCCAGCAGGTCGGCCGGGTGGTCGGCGTGCAGCGCCCCGCCCGGCTTGCCCTTGCCGACCGGCGTCCGCACGGCCTCCACGATCACCGCGTCGCGCATGACCCACCACCTCCGTTTGATTCTCCAACTTACTGATCAGTATGGGACGAGCGAGTTGGAAAACACAACCCACCCCCGGTGAAAAAACCCGAGGGCGCGGCGAATGCGCCGCGCCCTCAGGTCTTCGGGCCGCTCAGCGGGAGGGGCCCATGCCGTGGTCCGTCTGTTCCTTCCATGCGTCGAAAGGCCCCTGGATGGAGCGGCCCGGAACCGGCAGGTCGGACAAGCGAGCCTCCTCAATCCCTCGACGTCATGTTCTACTGAGCACGCTAGTCGGACGACTCGGGACATATGCCCAACGAGCCTCAAAGATGGCGTCAAAGGTCAGAGCAGCGTCTCCGACCGGTCCCCGGGCACCAGCCGCAGCCGCACGACCGCCGGCACCGCGTCGCGGCCGAGGGCCGCCGCCAGCCGCGGCATCCCCTCCTCCTCGATCCGGCGGCGCAGCTCCGCCGGATCCGCGCGCCGCCCGTACGCCACGTTCAGCCGCAGCTCCGGCCGCCTCGACGAGCCGAGCAGCCGGGCCCGCACCGACCGCACCCCCGGGTACTCGCGGACCTCCGACTCCAGCGCGCCCGTCACCGCCCGCCCCGACAGGCGCGTCCGCCCGCCGGACGGGTCCGGCTCCATCACCAGGCCCGGCAGCCGCCCCGACCGGCCCTGCGCGAGCAGCCAAGCCAGCCCGAGCAGCGCCAGCACGATCAGCAGAGCGACCACCGCGGGCCAGAACCAGCCGTGGTCGTTCGCGTACCGCCGAACGGTGGTGCTGAACACCGGGCCCGTCGCCCGGTCGTCCCCGAACACCCCGAGTCCCCGCGCGAACCCCGCGCCGCCCGCGGCGACCATCAGTGCCCCGACCACGACCAAGCCCGTCCGGTTGAGATGAGCGGGACGCCGGTTCATCTAGGCCTCCTTACGCTTCATCCGCACCTTTACGCTGCGGGCGGGCAGCGGCCGGATCCGCTCCAGGCACTCGCGCACCGCGTCCGCGACCCCTTCGTCCAACCCCTGCGGATCGTGCGCCGGCGTCTCCGCGACGACCTTCACCCGCGTGGCTCCCAGCCGCACCCGCCGGACGCGCGACACCCCCGCCGCGTCCCCGGCCGCCGCCGCGACGGCGCTGCGCAGCCCGCGCCGGCTGACGCCCATCATCACCTCCGGCCGGCTGCCGTGCAGCGGCACGATCCGCGACCGCCCCGGCAGCAGCCCGGCCAGCAGGAACATCAGGCCGACCAGGCCCAGCCCGATGCAGATGCCCCGGGTGATCCAGCCGTCCCACCGCACGTCGATCAGCTCGCGGTAGGCGAAGACGCGCAGGGACGCGCCCGTCATGGCGGCGATGACGTCGATCGCGCCGATCACCGACGCCGCGGTCAGCAGCAGCGCCGCCACCGTCCCGACCGGCACCCGCCGCGACCGGAACGCGTGCCGCGCCGCCCGGTCGGCCCGCCGCTCGCCGGACGTCCGCGCCCGCGGCGCCGGCGCCCGCCGCCCCACATGCGCGATCACGAGACCGTCCTCCCGCCGGATCGCTCCAGCTCGGCCACGTCCACGTCCACCTGCCGGACGGTGAGGCCCGTCATCGCCTCCACTCGATCCCGCACGCTCTCGCGGACCTGCCGCGCCACGTCCCGCACCGGCATCGGGTACGCCACCGACAGCGCCACCTTCGCCGTGACGACCTCGCCGTTCACGTGCACGTCGGTGCGGGCCGCGCGGCGTCCCGGCATCCCCACCCCGAGCACCGACCGGCCGAGCCCGCCGGTCCCGGCCGTCTCCTGCGCAGCCTTCGCCACGATGCGCGCCACGGCCCGGTCGCTGATCGTCGTGCGGCCCCGCTCGGTCGCCGTCATCGCGGCCGCCTGTCCTGGTTGAACGAGAACAGCTCGCGGATGTCGAGCCGCCCCTCGACCGCCCGCCCGGTCAGGAACCCCAGGCAGCCGAGGAACAGCACGATGAAGAACGCGCCGAAACCGCCGAAGGCGCCCGCGAACCCGAGCGCCGCCCCGAACGCCAGCCCCACCAGCGGCCACAACGGAATCACTTCGCTCCCCCTTCGGCGATGTCCCCGATCAGCACGTGCACCGGACGCTCCCCGGCCAGCGGGCGCACCGCCCGCCGCACGTCCTCGGCCGTCTCCGCGAACGGACGCTCCGCTTCGGCCACCACCCCGACCTCGATCTCCGCGTCCCGCACGACCACCCCCGCGAAGGGCAGTCCCGCCCGGTACGTCACGATCCGCGCCCATGGCCCGGCCGTCAGCCCCGCCACGCACCGGCACCCGGCCGCGGCCTCCGCGACCCGCTCCACCAGCCCGTCCCCGCCACCGCCGAAACGCCCGCCCGCACGCCCCCCGCCCCGCTCCCCGGAACCCGGCACGACAGCAAGGCGAGCCCCCCGCACGCCCTCCCGCTCGGCCTCGGCCCCGGCAGGCCGACCAGACCCCCGAGGCGGCCGCTGCCCACCCCGGCCCCCGGCCTCTGACGCACCAGGCACCGGCCGCGGCCCAGCGGCACGGCGGGTGCCCTGCGCGGGCTCGCGCTCGGACTCCGCACCGGTGGGCCGGTCAGATCCCTGCGGCGTCGGGCGCCCGGAACCTGAAGCCGCGGACCTGCCGGCGCGGCGGGTGCCCTGCGCGGTCTCTGCGTCGGCGGGCCCGCCAGGTGGGTGCGGTGGGCGTTGGCCGGGCCGGTCGGCGGAGGGTGGCGTGGTGCCTTGGGAGACGGGCTCCGGTTCCTGGCCCGCGTTGGTGGGGCGGCGGGTGCGGGCGGTCATAGCACGCGGGGGCCCGTGGGCTGCTCGGGCTCGGCGCGGTCGTCGTCCGGAAGGTGGATGTCGTCGACGGTGATGTCGACCTCGACCACCTCCAGGCCGCACATGTGCTCGACCTGGCCGATCACGTTGGAGCGGACGGCGTTGGCGAGATCGGGGATCGAGGCACCGTAGTCGACCACGAGGTCGATGTCGATGGCGGCCTGGCGCTCCCCCACCTGGACGCCGACGCCCTGGGTGGGGTCGGCGGCGACCCCCGGCAGGCGCTCCTTGACCGAGCCGATCGTGCGGGACATGCCCGCGCCCATCTCGTGCACGCCGCCCACCTCGCGGGCGGCCATGCTGGCGATCTTCGCGACGACGACGTCGGCGATCGCGGTGCGGCCGCCGGGCGTGACGAGCTCGCTCGCCCCGCCGCCGCGGGCGCGGCGCATGCCGTCGTCGGACCGGTCCCGCGTGGCGACCGAGCCGTCCCTGTGTCCGTCGTCCTGGCTCACGGTGTCCCCCCGATGCGTCGGCGATGTGCCATTGATGCTCATCGGGGCCCGGGTCAAACCCGCCGAGGACGGACGAACGGCCAGGTCAAGCGGGTTTTACATGCGGAGCGGGGGGCGGCGGCACGCGCCGCCGGCCCCCGCTCCGCGGGCGCTAGCCCTTGAACATCGCGCGCATCTTGCGGGCGGCGTCGCCCGGCTTGACCTTCCGCGGCCGGTCCCCCGCGCGTCCGGCGTCGTCGGCGGCCTCCCCGGTGCGGGCCGAGCGGGCCTCGCCCGGCTCGTTCCCCCGCTCCGGCTCGGCGGTCCTGCGGTCCACCTTGTCGTTCAGGTCACCCACGACAACTCCCCCGATGTCGCTGACGGATCGTTCGTCCCTTAGGTACCCCGCGACTTGCGCGTCTACCCCGGGTAGAAGCGGACCTCCGGTCTGCCGACCTGCCCGTAGTGGGGACGGCGCGTGGCGAGCCCGTTCTCGGCAAGGTACTCCAGGTAGCGGCGCGCCGTGACCCGGGACACGCCGGTGAGGTCGGCGGCCGCGGCGGCGGACACGCCCTCCGGCGCGCGGGTCAGCACCTCGGTGATCGCCTGGAGGGTCTCGCCGCTCATCCCCTTCGGCAGCGACCGGTGGTCGGGGGTGCGCAGGGTCGCGAGCATGCCGTCCACGTCGGCCTGGCCGGATACCTTCCCCGGACCGCCGAGCTGCTCCCGGTACCGGGCGTACCGGACGAGCTTGTCGCGCAGCGAGGCGAACGTGAACGGCTTGAGCAGGTACTGCACGACGCCGACCGACACGGCCGAGCGGATCACCGCGAGGTCCCGCGCGGAGGTCACCGCGATGACGTCGACCTCGCTGCCGCCCGCGCGCAGCGCCCGGCAGACGGTGAGGCCGTGGGTGTCGGGGAGGTAGAAGTCGAGCAGGACGACGTCGACGGGCGCCCGCTCGCAGAACCGCAGCGCGTCCGCCCCGGAGTGCACGACGCCGGCGACCGCGAACCCGGCGACCTGCTCGACGTAGGCGCGGTGCGCCTCGGCCGCGACCGGGTCGTCCTCGACCACCAGCACCGTGATCATCGGGCGTCCAGGGGCAGCCGGACGGTGAACACCGCGCCGTCGTCGCCGCCGTCGCCGCCGACCTCCACGGTGCCGGCGTGCCGGCGGACGGCCCGGCCGACCAGCGCGAGGCCGAGCCCGTGCCCGACCGGGCCGCCGGACGACTTGGTCGTCCAGCCGCGGCGGAACATCTCCGGGACGGCCGCGGGGTCGACGCCGGGGCCGCTGTCGGCGACCCGCAGCACCAGCCGTCCGCCGTCGCGGCGGACGCTCACCCGCACCCGCGGCGGGCGCACGGCGGCGTTCTCGACCGCCGCGTCCACCGCGTTGTCGATCAGGTTGCCGAGGATCGTGACCAGGTCGCGGGCCTCGACGACGCCGTCGATCGCGGTGTCCTCGGCGATCTCCAGCTCGACGCCGCGCTCGGCGGCCTCCGCGGACTTGCCGAGCAGCAGCGCCGCCAGCACCGGCTCGGCGACCGACCCGACGACCCGGTCGGTGAGCCGCTGCGCCGTCGCGAGCTCGGCGGTCGCGAACTCCACGGCCTGCTCCGGGCGGCCGAGCTCCACCAGCGACACCACGGTGTGCAGCCGGTTCGCGGCCTCGTGCGCCTGCGACCGCAGCGACTCGGCGAACCCGCGGACCGTGTCGAGCTCGCCCGTCAGCCCCTGCAGCTCGGTGTGGTCGCGCAGCGTCACGACGGTGCCCATGGCCCGGTCCCGGGACCGGACGGGCGAGGTGTTGACGACCAGGACGCGGGTGTCCCCGACGTGGATCTCGTCGGCGCGCGGCTCCGCCGACGTCAGCGTGGCGACCAGCTCGTCCGGCAGCCCGAGGCCGCCGACGTGCCGGCCGCGCGGCCCGTCCGGCGGCAGGTCGAGCAGCTCGCGGGCCGCGTCGTTGCACAGGACGACGCGGCCGCCGCGGTCCAGCAGCACCAGGCCCTCGCGGACGGCGTGCAGGATCGCCTCGTAGTACTCGAACATCTCCCGCAGCTCGCCGGGCGCGACGCCGCGGGTCTGGCGGCGCAGCCGGGCCGCCACCAGGCAGCTCCCGCCGATGCCGATGGCCAGCACCATGACCGCGACGCCGACCACGACCAGCAGCCGGCGCCGCAGCTCGGCGGAGATCGTCCGGACGGTGATGCCGACCGCGACGAGCGCCACGACCCGGTGCCCGTCCCCGAACACCGGCGCGACGGTCCGCACCGACGGGCCGAGCGTGCCGGTGTAGGTCTCGGTGAAGGCGTGCCCGGCGAGGGCGGGCGCGATGGTCCCGATGAAGGTCCCGCCGATCTGCCGCGGGTTCGGGTGGGTGTAGCGCAGGCCGTCCGGGCTCATGATCGTGATGAAGTCGACGCCGGTGTCGCGGCGGATCCGCTCGGCGTACGGCTGCAGGATCAGGGTGGGGGACGGCGCGGACACCGCGGCCCGCACGTCCGGCGCGTCCGCGATGCTCTCGGCCAGCGCCCGCACCGTGTGCGCCGCCCGCTCGTCGGTCGCGCGGCGCGCGTCGAGGTAGGCGAGGGTCGCGCCGACCGCCACCAGCAGCGCGACGATCGCCGCTTGCAGCGCCAGCAGCTGCCGGGCCAGGCTCCAGCGTCCGGGCGCCGCCCATCCGGGACGCCGCATCCCACCCGTACCTTTCGTCTCGGCCGTTCCTTACGGATCTGCCGTGAACGAAATGTACACAACCGTGACCGTTACCAGAAGATCGCGCATAGTGACGGGTGCAACGCCTCCGACCTGTGCGGCTTTCCTGTGCGCGGGCGCCCATCGTGTGCATGCGACCGCTCCGCGGCGCATGGGCGCCGGCCCGAGCGCGGGCCCCCGTCCGGGGCGCCGACCCCCGCCCGGCGCCCCGGACGGGGTCCGTGTCCCGCCGGGTCAGGCGGTCTCGGGCTGCGGCTTGCGCGGCCGCGGACGCTTCGGTTGCTGCGGGAACGCCAGCCGGAAGCGGACGACCGCCTTCAGGTCGGGCATGCCGAGGGCTCGGCGGTAGCGCTCGATGGGCCCCGCGCCGAGTTCGCCGTAGACCTCGCTGAGCAGCGCGTCGCCCGCGCACGTCACGTGCATGACGAGGCGGGGCCGGTTGGCGGTGCCGGTGAGGCGGATCCGGACGTCCTGGACGTCCGGGAGCTCCTCGGCGTCCTTGACGAGGACGTCGGCGGCGGCGCGGGCGTGCGCCCGGGTCCGCGGGTCGAGGTCGGGCCAGCGCAGGTGGACGACGGTGCGGCCCTGCACGACCAGCCACAGCTGGCCGGCGAGCGCCAGCACCTCGGCGACGCCGGCCGCGGCGGGCAGGAACCACGGGCCGCCGCCGGCGAAGCGCACCAGCACCGGGTCGAGCGGCGGGCGTCCGGCCAGGCCGGACGCGCCGAGGGCGAGGGCGGACGCGCCGCACAGCAGCAGCAGGGCGCCGGTCGCCGCGATCGGGATCCTCATCGTCAGTCCTTCCGCCAGCCCAGCCGGACGTCGACCAGAGGACGGTGCATCGGCTCGATCCGGTCGAGCCGCGCGGTGACCGCGGCGTGCACCAGTTCCTCCAGGTTCGCGGGATTGCGGTACTGCGTGGCGGCGCGGACGACCAGCCGCCGCCGGAGCACGCCGAGGCCGAGGGCCCGGGCGCGTTCGATGCCCGGGACGGTCAGCGCCGCCTCCGCGGCGGCCCGGCGCAGCGCGGAGCGGCGGACGACGCCCGCCAGGCGCGGGTCGGCGCCGTCCAGCGGGACGCCGCGCAGCCGTCCGAGCAGCGCGGCGAGCAGGAGCAGCAGCCCGCAGCCGGCCAGCGCGGCGGCGACCTCGCGGACGTGCCCGTCGCGCCACGGGCGGTGCCGCAGCGCGTGCACGAGCGCGCCCATGCCCGGTACCGGGTGGACGCCGGAGTGCAGCGCGGCGGCGAGCAGTTCGATGGCGGCGATCCCGCCGGCGGCGGTGACCAGCAGCGCCGCCGCCAGCCCGGCGAGCGCGCGCCGCGGGCGGAACTCGCGGACGGCCAGGCGCCGCGCCTGCCGCCTGCTGCGCTCTTCCTCGATCAGGTCCTTGACCAGAGCCTCGGCCATAGCCACCCCCGTGAGCCACGAGCACGTCCGGACACTACTCATGGTGAGGCATTGTCACGCGGAGTGAAACACGCCATGCCGACATCTCACGCTTTCACCTGCGCGATCGGTCAGCGGGGCCGGCGAGGGGTCGGCGAGAGGCGGCGAGGGGTCGGTCAGCGGGTCAGCGGAAGACGACCGTGCGGTCCCCGTTGAGGAGCACTCGGTGCTCGGCGTGCCAGCGGACGGCGCGGGCCAGCGCGAGGCATTCGACGTCGCGGCCGACCGCCGCCAGCTCCTCGGGGCTGTGGGTGTGGTCGACGCGGGCGACCTCCTGCTCGATGATCGGCCCCTCGTCCAGGTCGGCGGTGACGTAGTGGGCGGTGGCGCCGATCAGCTTGACGCCGCGCTCGTGCGCGCGGTGGTAGGGGCGGGCGCCCTTGAAGCTCGGCAGGAACGAGTGGTGGATGTTGATGATCGCGCCGGGCAGCTTGGCGCAGAAGTCGTCGGAGAGGATCTGCATGTACCGGGCCAGGACGACGAGGTCGGCGCGGTAGTGCTCGACCAGCGCGAGGATCTCCGCCTCCTGCGCGGCCTTCCCGCCGGGGCCGGCCGGCAGGTGGTGGTAGTCGATCCCGTACGACTGGGTGAGCGGCCGCAGGTCGGGGTGGTTGGAGGCGACCGCGGCGACGTCGATGTCGAGCAGCCCGGAGCGCTGCCGGTAGAGCAGGTCGTTCAGGCAGTGCCCGCCCTTCGACACCATGATCAGCACGCGCGGGCGTTCGGACAGGTCGTGCAGCCGCCACTGCAGCCCGAGCTCGGGCACCAGGGACGCGAACGCGCCGCGCAGCTCGTCGGCGTCGGTGTCCGGCAGGGCGGCGAACTGGACCCGCATGAAGAAGGTGCCGGACCCGGGGTCGCCGAACTGCTGGCTCTCCACGATGTTGCATCCGCGCTCGGCCAGCAGCCCGGAGACGGCGGCGACGATGCCCGGCCGGTCGGGGCACGACAGGGTCAGCACGTACGGGTCGGCTCGGTCCACGTCTCGGTCTCACTCTCGCCGCGAAGCACCAGCTCACATGCGGATACGGGGCTCCGAGCCTACTCGGCGCCCGGCCGTGGCGCGGCCGTGCCGCGCCACGGCGTCACCCTCGGTGGTCCCGCGCTGACGCACGCGGCCGTTCCGGTCCCGGAACCGACTTGCTTACTAGTGAGTAGTTTGAGGGCGGCCGTTGAGGTTACTTTTGCACGCATGCGGCGAATCCTGGTGCTGGCGCTCGCGGTCGCTCTCGTCCTCGCGGGCTGTACGAGCAAGGGCGGCGGCGGCAAGGGCGGCGGCGAGAAGGGCGGGAAGCGGCCCGCGACGGCCGACGGCATCCCGACGGGCGCGGGCACGCACAAGCAGAAGCTCGACGTAGGTACGCCCGGCCACCGCGAATACCTGCTGCACATCCCGTCCAAGGTGTCGGGCGGGAAGTGGAAGGACGGCAAGCCCGCCGACGCGCCCGCACTGGTGATCGCACTGCACGGCGGCCTGGCCAACATGAACAAGATGGAGTCGCTGACCGGGTTCGACAAGATCTCCGACGACAAGGGGTTCGTGGTCGCCTACCCGGACGGGTTCATGACGACCTGGAACGCGGGGAGCTGCTGCGGCGCCGCGAAGATCGGCCACATCGACGACGTCGGGTTCCTGAGCAAGCTCATCGACAAGCTGACCGGCGCGGGGCTGGCCGACCCGGACCGGGTGTTCGTCACCGGGTTCTCCAACGGCGCGGGGATGGCGTACAAGCTGGCCTGCGAGAAGGCCGGCAAGGTCGCCGCGATCGGGGTGGTCGAGGGGTCGCTGGTGACCAAGTGCGACCCGTCCCGCCCGGTGTCGGCGATGATCTTCCACGGGACGGCGGACCAGAACGTCCCGTTCAACGGCGGCGGGAACCGCGACATCAACGACAAGCGGCCGTTCCCGCCCGTCTCGGACGCGGTGGACTTCTGGCGCAAGGTCGCCGACCTGCCGAAGCCGCACGAGGACGTGAAGGCGCTCAGTGGCAACACCGACTGCCAGGGGACGGGCGACGGCTCGAAGGGCGTCGAGGTGACGTTCTGCAAGATCCAGGGCGGTAAGCACGCCTGGCCGTCCGAGGCGAGTGAGATGCTGTGGAAGTTCTTCGACGCGCATCCGCGCAAGGGGTGAGCGCGCCGCACAGTGGCCCCTGACGGTATGTGAGAGCTTTTCACATTTACCGTTATTGTGGCAGTGTGGCAGACATGAACCTCCGGGACCGCTACGACGCCGCGACCGCCGGCCTCGAGGCGCCGTTCGCGGCCGTCGACCTCGCGGCCTTCCGCGCCAACGCCGCCGACCTGGTGCGCCGCGCCGCCGGCAAGCCCATCAGGATCGCCAGCAAGTCGGTGCGGTGCCGCGCCCTCCTGGAGGAGGCGCTCGCCATGGACGGCTTCGCGGGCGTCATGGCGTTCACCCTTCCCGAGGCGCTCTGGCTCGCCGCCGAGGGCGTCGGCGACGACATCCTCGTCGCCTACCCGACCGCCGACCGCACCGCGATCGCCGCCCTCGCCGCCGACCCCGGCGCCGCCCGCGCGATCACCCTGATGGTCGACTGCCCCGAGCACCTCGACCTGATCGAGGGCGCCGCCGGCGACGCCCGCATCCGGGTCTGCGTCGACATCGACGCCTCCTACCGCCCCCTCGCCGGACGGGTCCGGATCGGCGCGCTGCGCTCCCCGCTGCGCACCCCCGCCGACGTCGCCGCGTTCGCGGAGCGGATCCTCAAGCGCCCCGGCCTGCACCTGGCCGGGCTGATGGCCTACGAGTCGCAGATCGCCGGCGTGGGCGACCTGCCGCCCGGACGCCCCACCCGCGGCCGGGTGATCCGCGCGATGCAGCAGCGGTCCCGGATGGAGCTGGCCCGGCGCCGCGCCGCGATCGTCCGGGCCGTCCGCGAGCTGACCGAGCTGGAGTTCGTCAACGGCGGCGGCACCGGCAGCGTGGAGAAGACCGCCGCCGAGCGCGCCGTCACCGAGATCGCCGCCGGGTCCGGGCTGTACCAGCCGCACCTGTTCGACTACTACTCCAACTTCACCGGACGGCCCGCCGCGCTGTTCGCGCTGCCCGTCGTCCGCCGCCCCGGCCCCGGCGTCGCGACCTGCCTCGGCGGCGGCTACCTCGCCTCCGGGCCCGCCGACGACGTCCGGCTGCCCCGGCCCTACCTGCCCGCCGGCCTGTCCTTCGACCCCAACGAGGGCGCGGGCGAGGTGCAGACGCCGCTGCTCGGCCGTGCCGCCGACGACCTGCGGATCGGCGACCGGGTCTGGTTCCGGCACACCAAGGCCGGCGAACTGTGCGAGCGGTTCGCCGAGCTGCACCTGATCGACGGCGACCGGTTCGTCCGGACCGTCCCGACCTACCGGGGCGAGGGCCGGACCTTCCTGTAGCCGGGTGGCCCGTCCCGCCAGCGGCTAGGTTGGCGGTATGAGCGACGCTCCGATCATCAGTGTGCGCGGCGAGGCGGTGCTGGAGGCCGAGCCGGAGATCGCCCGGCTGTCGGTGCAGGTCCAGTCGCAGGAGTCCGACCGGCGCAAGGCGCTGGACCGGCTCACCGAACGCAACCGGGCCGCACTCGACCTGATCGGGTCCTACGGCGAGGCGGTCGAGAAGCTGGAGACCGGCGGGCTGGTCATCACCCCGCTGATCAAGTACCGGCGGCGCGAGGGCGACGTCCGCGCCTACCAGGGCACCGTGCTGATCAAGGTGACGGTCGCCGACTTCACCGTGCTCGGCGAGCTGGTCGCCCGGCTCGGCGACCTGGAGCGCACCCGCGTGGACGGCCCCGACTGGGACCTGCGCCGCGACAGCGTCGTCTTCCGGCGGGCCGCCGAGCAGGCCGCGCAGGAGGCCGTCGCGCGCGCCCGCCGGTACGCGGACGCGCTCGGCGCCCGGCTCACCGGGCTGGTCGAGCTGTCCGACGAGGGCCTCGGACGCGCCGAGGGCATGACCGGGCCCGTCGCGCTGGCGGGCGCGTTCAGCCGCGCCCCCGGCGACGCGGGAGAGCCGGAGCCGATCGACCTGGAACCGGAGGTGCAGATCGTCCGCGCCGCCGTGGAGGCCCGCTTCACCACCACCGCCCCCGACCTCGGCTGAACGGGCCGCCGCCCGCCGCCGTACTGGTGGACGTGGAAGCACCCGGCTGCGGCGAGTACCGGTACGGCCTCGGCGTCTACGCCCTCGGGCGGCTGGCCGGGCCCGAGGCCGACGCGCTCTCGGCGCACCTGCGCGGCTGCCCGCCCTGCCGGGCCGAGCTGGCCGAGCTGCGCCGCGTCGCCGACCTCCTCACCCGGGCGGCGCGCACCGCCGCCCTCCAGGCGCCCCGTCCCCGGGCCATCGGGCCCCGCGAACGCGAAAGCGCCGGCCGCGGGTCGCGGTCCGGCGCCTTCGGAGGCGGTTTCAGCGGCGCTTGCGCTTACGGCGCCAGAGGACGTAAGCGGTCAGGGTGACCGCGGCGGCCGCGCCCGCGTACACGACGCGCCTGTCGAGCCGGCCGGGTTCGCCGTCCTCGCCCTCCGGCCGCACCATCGCGTTCACGGCCTGGACGAGCTGCCCGGCCTCCTCCTTGATCCGCTCACTGCCCTTGTGCGCGAGGTTCTTCGGGTTGACCCGCTCGGCGAGCTCGTCGATCGTGCGGGCGAGTTCCTGGCGGGTGCGCTCGATCTCCCGCTCCAGCGCCTCCGGGTCGCGGTCAGCCATGCCGTTGTCCTTGTCGTGTCAGCGAAGTGGTATCGAGCGGAGCATGATCCGAACAGTGTCGCAGGTCTTCCCGCCGGGCGTCCGGCGGACCCCGAGCGGTACCGTTGGACCCACCATCCGAGCGAAAGGCGGCACAGGGTGTCACAGCGGCTAGAGCCGGGCGATGCAGCCCCCGATTTCGAGCTTCCGGACGCCGACGCGTCCCCGGTCTCGCTGGCCTCGTTCCGCGGCAGGCGGGTGATCCTCTACTTCTACCCCGCGGCCATGACCCCCGGCTGCACCAAGGAGTCCGTCGACTTCCAGAGCAGCCTGGCGGAGCTGGAGGCGGCGGGCGTCGCCGTCGTCGGCGTCTCCCCCGACAAGCCCGCCAAGCTCGCGAAGTTCCGCGAGAAGGAGGGCCTGGCCTTCCCGCTGCTGTCCGACCCGGACGCCGAGGTCCTGCAGGCGTACGGCGCCTACGGCGAGAAGAAGCTGTACGGCAAGGTCGTCGTCGGGGTGATCCGCTCGACGTTCATCATCGACACCGACGGGAAGATCGAGAAGGCCTACTACAACGTGAAGGCCACCGGCCACGTCGAGCGGCTGCGCCGCGACCTGTCGCTCTGACCCCGCCGGGCCCGGCGGCGGACGGGCGGGGGAACAGGTGCGGCGGAACGGGTGCGGGCGGGGGGACTCGAACCCCCACGGTGTCTCCACCAACAGGACCTAAACCTGCCGCGTATGCCTACTTCGCCACGCCCGCCGGTGCTCCGTGAAGGAGCGCGTTCAGCTTAGCGTCCCCGGTGGTCGGCATGTCAGCGGATTACCGGCGCCCGGGCCCAAGGACGGCGTTGCCGGGCGCAACTCGGCGAATCGCCGCGCCGTCCCCGCGTTCCCGCAGGCCGGGGCGCCGGGACGGCCGCGCGGCATGGCGTAACGCGGCGCAATCGCGGCGACATCCTCCCGCAACGGGCCCTTCCTAACGTCCTGGACGTGAACAAGGCCGGGGCGCGGGAGGTGCGATGACGGTCGTGGAACGTAACACGCCGGCAACGACCGGAACATGCGGGGGCAACGGCGGCTCCCTAACGTCGCGTCCCATGACGGCGACCAGGCGGCGCCCGGCGGACGGCCGTCCCGCACACGCCGCCGCACGTGCCGGCGCGGACGTGCGGCGGCTGCGCGACCTGCTGCGTTCGGCGATCCTCCGGGGCGCCTACCCCGGCGGGTCGCTGCCCGGCGAGCCGGAACTGATGGCCGCGCACGGCGTCACCCGGGCGACGGTGCGCGAGGCGCTCGCACTGCTGCGCGCGGAAGGGCTCGTCAGCCGCCGGCAGGGCATCGGCACGCACGCCGTCGGCGAGGCCGTACGCACGCCGCTCGCCGAGGCGCACGGCGCCGCCGCCCCCGTCGCGGGCGGCGTCTTCGACCGGCGGATGCGCCCCCGCGTCCTGGACCGTTCCGTCATCGCGCTGCCGGCCGTCGCCGCCGAGCGGCTCGGCGCCCGGGCGGGCGAGCCCTGCCTGCGGCTGGAGTACGTCGCGCTCCTCGGCGAGGAGCCGGTGGCGATGGCGACCAACTACGTGCTGTTCCCGGAGGCCGAGCGGCTCGGGGCGATGCCGTTCGTCTCGGACTGGTACGCGCTGCTCGCCGAGGCGGGCCTGACCGTCGGCGCGTCGGAGTTCGTGCTCGGCTGCCTGCCCGCCGACGCCGCCACGGCCGGGCCGCTCGGCCTGGCCGAGGGCGCTCCCGTCGTGACCCTGGAGCAGGTCATCCGCGACCCCGGCGGGCGGCCGTTCGACCTCGCCCACATCCACCTGCGGGCGGACCGCTTCCAGTTGGTCTCCCGCGTCCCGTGACCGCGCATCGCTGACGCGCACCGCTGACCGCCCCTCACCTCGCCGATCCGGCGTCCGCACGGCCCCCGCCGTCCGGACGTCCCCGCGGCATGCCCTTCCGAAGGAGAACCATGGAGACACCCCTGACCCTGACCGAGGCCGCCGAGGCGCTGCGCGCCGGCGCGGTGACGAGCGTCCGGCTGACCGAGGACGCCCTGGCCGCGGCCGACCGGCACGACGGCGAGATCGGCACCTACCTGGCCCGGTTCGACGACCACGCGCTGGAGCAGGCCGGGCGCGCCGACCGCGAGCTGGCCGAGGGGACCGACCGGGGTCCGCTGCAGGGCGTCCCGTTCGGCGTCAAGGACATCATCGCGATGGCCGAGGGGCCGACGACGGCGCAGAGCCTGGTCCTCGACCCGGCCTGGGCGGCCGGCCGGGACGCGCCGGTGGTCTCCCGGCTGAAGGCGGCGGGCGCGGTGATCACCGGCAAGGTCACCACGATGGAGTTCGCGTGCGGGATGCCGGACCCGTCCAAGCCGTTCCCGATGCCGCGCAACCCCTGGGACACCGCGACGTGGCCGGGCGGCTCCAGCTCCGGGACGGGCAACGGCGTCGCCGCCGGGCTGTTCTTCGCCGGGCTCGGCACCGACACGGCCGGCAGCATCCGCATCCCGTCGGCGTTCTGCGGCGTCACCGGGCTGATGCCGACCTTCGGCCGGGTGCCGAAGTCGGGCGTGGCGCCGCTCGGCTACAGCCTCGACCACGTCGGCCCGCTGGCGCGCAGCGCCCGCGACTGCGCGGCCGTCCTCGACGTCATCGCCGGGCCGCACGAGAGCGACCCCGACAGCGTCGACCTGCCGTACGGCGGACCGGTGCTCGACGGGTCGCTGGAGGGGGTGCGGATCGGGGTCGTCCGGGCCGGGCACTTCCCGGACGAGGCCGACCCGGCGCTCGCCCCCGCCTTCGACGCGGCGCTCGGCGCCCTCACCGGGCTCGGCGCGACGCTCGTGGACGCCGAGTTGCCGTACTGGACGGAGATGCTCACCGCCAACCTCGTCACGATGTGCGCCGAGGCGTTCGCCTACCACCGCAACGACCTGGTGGGGCGCTGGGACGACTACTTCGCGGCGACCCGTCTCATGCTGGCGCGCGGCGCGCTGGTCACCGGCGCCGACTACGTGCAGGCGCAGCGGGTGCGGCGGGTCGCACAGGACGCGGTGGCGCGGATGTTCGACGACCTCGACGTGATCGTCTGCCCCACCGCGGCCATCGGCGCACCGCGCTACGACGACCTGACCGACGGCGCGGGCCGGATCGACATCGAGGGCCTGTTCCGCACCATCTTCACCCAGTACTGGGACTGCGTCGGCAACCCCGTGCTGGCCGCCCCCATGGGCGCCACCGTCGCCGGGCTGCCGCTGTCGATCCAGTTCGCCGGCCCGGCGTTCGGAGAGGCCGGCGTGCTGCGCGCGGCGGACGCCTTCCAGCAGGTCACGGACTGGCACCGCCGCGTCCCCGCCCTCGTCGCCGCCTGACCGCCGGCATGCGTCCGCTGCCGTCCCGAGGACGTCCCGGCCCGCCCGGGTCGTCCGAGTCGTCCGAACCCCTGGAGGAACCATGACCGAGACCGCCCTGTCCCCCGCGCCGTCCCCCGACGACCCGCGCGTCATCGCCGAGGTCGGCCTGCTGATGTCGCGCGCCGCCCTGCCGCTGTCGGCGGCCGAGCTGGCGGAACTCGCCGCCTCGTACCCGCTGCAGCAGGCGGGTGTGGAGGCGCTGTACGCCGTCCCGGAGGCCCGCTACACCGACCCCGCGCTCCGGTTCCGGGCCGACGCGCGCATCACCGACTGGGCCGGCTGAGCCCGCGAACGCGGAACGGACCCCCGCACCTGGCGGGGGTCCGTTCTCCGTGCCGTCGCCTCGTCCGGGCGGCGGGCCGTCAATTCGCCGCTTCCTTCGCCGCGGCCTCCTGACCGGTGTGCACCGCCGCAGGCGCCTGGTCGGGGCGGCGGTAGAGGGCGCCGACCACCACGGCGGTGACCGCCAGCACGATCGCGGCCGACAGCAGCGCGGTGTGCAGGCCGTCCGCGAAGGCCGCCTGCGCCTGCCGCATCACCTGCGGTCCGGCGTGCGCCGCCATGGCCAGCGACGTGCGGGCCTGCTCGGCGGCCGGCCCCGGCAGGGCCGAGGTGTCCAGGTTCGAGCGGTAGCCGGACTGCAGGAGGCTGCCGAGCACCGCGATGCCGAGGGCGCCGCCGAGCTCGCGGGCCAGGTCGTTCATCGCCGAGCCGACGCCCTGCTTCTCCGGCGGGAGCGCGTCGGTGATGGACGCGGTGGCGGGCGTCATCGCCAGGCCCATTCCGGCGCCGAGCGGGATGAGGCCGCCGAGCATCACCCAGTAGCTGGTACCGGTGTCCAGCAGCGACAGCACCAGCAGCCCGACGGAGACCAGGATCAGCCCGGCGACGATGACGCGGCGCGGCCCGACCTTCGCGGCGGCGCGGGGCGCGATGCCGCGGGCGGACGGCATCATCGCGGCGGCCATCGGCAGCAGGCAGGTCGCGGCGAGCAGCGGGCCGTGCCCCTTCACCAGCTGCAGGTACTGCAGGACGATGAAGACGAAGCCGAAGAAGGCGAAGAACTGCACGGTGATCGACAGGGTGCCGGCGGAGAAGGCGCGGTGCCGGAACAGCCGGGGGTCCAGCAGCGGGTTCCGCCGGGTCATCTCCCAGCCGACGAACCCGGCGAGCACGACGACGGCGGCGGCGAGGCCGATCAGCGTGCGGGCGCTCGCCCAGCCCTCGGTGGGCGCCTCGATGATCGAGTAGACGCCGGCGCCGAGCCCGACGACGGTGATGAGCGCGCCGGTGACGTCCAGCCGCGGCGCGTCCGGTTCGGCCGACTCGGGGACGACCGCGAGCGTCGCGACGAGGGCGATCACCGCGAGCACGATGTTCAGCAGGAACACCGACCGCCACGACCACTGCTCCAGCAGGCTGCCGGAGACCAGCAGGCCGAAGATCGCGCTGGCCCCGGCGACGCCGGCCCAGGCGCCGACCGCGCGGGTCCGCTGCTGCGGCGGGAACGTGGAGGTGATCGTGGACAGCGTCGCGGGCATCACCAGCGCCGCGCCGACGCCGAGGACGCCGCGCATCGCGATCAGCCATTCCGGGTCGCTCGCCAGCATCGCCGCGACGGACCCGGCGCCGAAGACCACGAGCCCGGCGGCGAGCGCGCGGCGGCGGCCGTACCGGTCCCCGATCGCGCCGCCGAGCAGCAGCAGCGCCGCGAACACCAGCGCGTAGGCGTCGATGATCCAGGCGAGCTGGGTCTGGGTCGCGCGGGTGTCGCGGGCGATGGACGGGATGGCGGTGTTGAGCGACGCGACCGCCGACACGACGGTGGCGAGGGCGAGCATGACGGCCGGCAGCACGGCCCGGTGGACCTGCCCTCCGGTCGCCGGTTCGGTGGTGGCCATCGAAGCCTCCTGGGGTCGGATCCTCTTCGCTGTGACACCTCGAATCTGGCCTCCGCGGCCACTACATTTCAACCATGATGAATAAATCCGGGCCGGCGCCCGGGCGCACCGGGCGCGGGCGCCGGCGCGGCAGCCCCGACACCCGCGCGCAGATCCTCGCGGTCGCCCGCCGCCGCTTCCTCGCCGACGGCTACGCGAAGGTCACGCTGCGCTCCATCGCCGCCGAGGCGGACGTGGACGCCGCGCTGATCAGCTACTTCTTCGGCTCCAAGAAGGGGCTGTTCGGCGCCGTGCTCGGGCTGCTGGCCAACCCGCCCGACGTGCTGGCCTCCGCGCTCCCCGGCGACCCCGCCACGCTGCCCGAACGCGTCCTGCGCGCGATGCTCGGGACCTGGGACGACCCCGAGCGCGGCCGGCCGCTGATGGTCATGGTCCGCGCGGCGACACAGGACGCCGAGCTGACCAGGCTGCTGCGGGACGTCCTGGGCCGCGAGATGATCGACCGGACCGCCGAGCACGTGGGCGGGCCGGACGCGGGCCACCGCGCCGCCGCGTTCAATGCCCAGCTCGCCGGAGTGATCTTCAGCCGGTACATCTTCGCGCTGGAACCCATGGCGTCGATGACGGCCGATGAAATAATCGCCGCCCTCGCCCCGGGCATGCGCGCCGTCCTCTACCGCCGCCCCCGGCCCTCACCTCGTCGCACTATGTGAAAAACCCGGCGCGGTATTTGCGTCACCGGATCGGCGCGGCGGCGGGCGCGCGGCCTACCCTTGATGGGTCTGCCGGCGCCGCGGCAGGCGGGGAACGCCGGGAACGAAGACGAACCTGGGGCCGCCGTGAGCGAATCCTTCACCCATTGCGTGCTGCCGTACGACGGGGTGGACGACTTCCTCGGCGGGGCCCTGCCCTTCCTGCGGGACGGCGCCGAGGCGGGCGACCGCGTCATGGCCGTCTGCGGGGTCGCCCGCGAGATGCTGCTGCGCGAGGCGCTCGGCCCGGCCGCCGGAGACGTCGAGTTCGTCGAGTCCGCGACCTGGTACTCCCACCCCGCGCGGACCCTCGCCGACTGCCTGAGCGACGCCGACGCCACCGCGTGGCGGGGCCGCCGGCTGCGCATCCTCGGCGAGCCGGTGGTGTGGGCGTCGCGCCCGCCGCTGGAGGTGCTGGAGTGGCAGCGGGTCGAGGCGATGCTGAACATCGCCTTCCGCGGCACCGGCGCCGCCATCATGTGCCCCTACTCCTCGTCGCTGCCCGCGGGCGTGGTCGCCGCCGGGCGCCGCACCCACCCCGAGACGGTGCGCGGCGCCAGGTCCATGGCCAACCCGCTCTACATGGACCCGTGGGCCTACAGCGCGCGGTGCGACGGCGAGCCGCTCCCGCCGCCGCCCGAGGACGCCGACGAGCTGGAGCTCGGCCTTCCCGACCTGTACTGGCTGCGCGCGTACGTCACCGACTACGCGCGCCGCACGCCGCTGCCCGAGGAGGACCTGCAGCGGCTGCTGGTCGCGGTCACCGAGGTCCTCACGAACGCGCACCGGCACGGCGCGCCCCCGATCACGCTGCGGATGTGGACCGAGGCGCCCGGCGCCGACCCGGCCCTGGTGTGCGAGGTCGCCGACCGGGGCCGCTGGGCCTCCGGCTCCGCCTACGGGCTCGTCCCGCCGCGCCCGTCCGGCACCGGGTCCGGCGGCCGGTTCGGGCTGTGGGCGGTGCGGCTGCTGTGCACGATCGTCCAGATCCGCACCGGACCCGGCGGGACCACGGTGCGGCTGCGGCTGCGGCTGCCCGCCGTACCGGCCCTGCTCAACGGGGAGCGGGTGAACGGAGGGTGAGGAACTCGATGCGTTGGGCTTCCAAAGCCCTCCCAGGGGCGTACGCTGAACCAATCCGCACCGACCTCGATGGGCAGGCCATGGAGACACCCTGGTTCGCCAAGCGACCCGTCAAAGACATCCGGCCCGGCGACCACAGCTGGCTGGCCTACAGCGGCTTCGAGGAGCGCGACCGGGTCATCGGCCCCTTCGTCCGGGAGGGGCTGGACACCAACGAGAAGGTCGTCTACGTGACCGACGCCCCCGCCGAGCACCTGCCCGGCCTCGGCCCGCGGCACCGCGTGGACGTGCACGCCTACAGCAGGACGGGCCAGCTGCGGGTGATCTCCCGCCGCGACGCCTGCCTCGACCGGCGGGGCGGCTTCGAGCCCGCCCGGATGCTGGAGACGATCGGCCAGGAGGTGGACGCGGCGTTCGGCGAGGGCTTCCGCGCCGTCCGGCTGACCACCGACTACAGCTGGCTGCTCAGCGAGCCGGGGGGCTCGGACATCGCCGAGATGCTCGGCTGCGAGCACCGGGTCGGCGACGCCGTCTCGCCCAGCACCATGGCGATGGCGATCTGCCAGATCGACCGGCACGCCTGCCCGCACGACGAGCTGATCGCCCTGCGCGACACCCATGAGGTCCTCGTGGAAGTGAACCCCGAGTTCGACGACGGGATCCTGAAGATAGTCCGCACCTTCGAGCCCAACGGCCTGCGCGTCGAGGGCGAGCTGGACGCGGCCCGGCACCAGGTGTTCGCCGAGAAGCTGGCGCAGGTGTGCCTGGCCCGGCGGCCCGTCCACCTCGACTTCGCCGACCTCGGCTTCATCGACCTCGGCGGCCTGAACCTGCTGGCGCAGCAGGCCACCGGGCTGCCGGCCGACGAGGCGCTGGTGCTCGACCACCTGCCGGCCGACGTGGAGAACGTCATCGAGATGGTCGGCTGGCACCGGCTGCCCGGTCTCGAACGCGGCCGCGAACGCGCGTTCACGGAGACGGAAGGCATCGCCTGATGAGCTTGGAGCACAGGGCGTTCGTGTACGGCGGCACGGACCACTTCCTGGCGGTGACCGAGCCGTTCCTGCGATCGGGGCTGGAGGCCGGGCAGGCCGTGGTCGCGGTCGTCCGGGAGCCGAACCTGTCGGCGCTGCGGGACCTGTTCTCGGACGGCGACGGCATCGAGTGGGTCGACGCGGACGGCTTCTACCTGCATCCCGTCCGTACCCTGCGCGACTACCAGGCGCTGGTGAACAAGTTCGCGCCGCGCCCGGTGTGCGCGCTGGCCGAGCCGGTCTGGGCGGGCTGGGACGAGCGGCAGACGCTGGAGTGGATCCGCTACGAGTCGCTGATCAACGAGGTGTTCAAGGACTCCGGGGCCCGCGCGCTGTGCCCCTACGACCGCGAGACGCTGCCGCCCCGGATCGTCGAGCAGGCGCGGCGCACCCACCCGGTGCTGCTGTCCGACGGGCCGGCCATGACCAGCGGCGACTACGTCGACCCGGTGACGTTCGGCGCGCACTGCGACCGGAGCCGCCGCTTCGGCCGACCGGCCGACGCCGAGTACTTCGCCGTCCAGGACGACGACCTGCACGCGCTGCGCTCGTTCGTCGCCGAGCGGGCGCTGCTGCACGGGCTCGCCAAGCGGCCCTCGCAGAACCTCGTCACCGCGGCGAACGAGGTCGCGGCGAACGCGCTCCAGCACGGGCTGCCCCCGGTGGGGATGTGGATCTGGCGGGACGGCCCGAAGCTGCTCTGCGAGATCGGCGACAACGGGCTGTGGCGCCCCGCGCCGGACCCGCTCACCGGCTTCATCCCGCCCGACTCGGCGCTGCAGCAGGGCTTCGGGCTGTGGACGGTGCGGCTGCTGGTCGACCTGATGGAGCTGCGGGCCGGGTGGGACGGCACGTTCGTCCGGCTGCACGTCAGGTAGCCGCCCCGTGGAGCCGCTGAGGATCGTCCGGACGGCGGACCCCGCCGGGCTCGCGCTCACCGGCGAGCTGGACGCCGCCCGGCACGCGATGTTCGCGCGGGCGCTGGAGTCCGCGATGGCCGAGCTGCCGCCCGACCGCGAGTTCCATCTCGACCTCGGCGGGCTCGACTTCATCGACCTCGGTGGCATCTGCATGCTCGGCGACGCCGCGTGGAGCCGCGTGTGCGGCGCGCCCGTCGTGCTCGACCGCACGCCGCCGCAGGTCCGCGCCGTCCTGGAGACGGTCGGCTGGGGCAGCCTGCCGGGCCTGTGCTTCGGCGACCCCGCCACCTGACCCGGGCCTCCCGCATTCACCACCCCACGTTCACCCTTAACGACGCGCACCCCCGGCGGACGCATGGCCGGGGGCGCGCGGCGTCAGGAGCGCGTCGGGGTCGGCGCGGGTGCCTTCGACGTCGGGACGGGCCGGTTCGAGGGGGCCGTGCCGGTGGGCGAGGGCGTGGCCGTGGTCGGGCCGGGCCGGCCCTGCGGATGGCGCGTCGCCCCCGGAGCACTCCGGCTCTGGGGCGGGACGCCGTTCTCAGGGGGACGCGACGGCGACGGCCGCGCCTCCGGGGCCTCCGTCGGGCCCGGCACCGGCACCCCCGGCGCGGGGAGGGACGGGGAGGCGGGCGGCGCCATCGGGTGCGGCTTCGCCGGCGTCCCGCCGCCGGGCCACAGGAACACCGCGATCGTCACCAGGACCGCCGCCGTCACCGCCGCCGCCAGCGCCGGGAACGCCCACCGCCACCGGCTGCGTTCCGGCAGGGGGGCCGTCCGGCCCGCCTCCTGGAACCTGCGGACCGTGCCGGGGCCCACGGTGATCTGGTCGGCGGCCGCGCGGTAGTGGTCGCGCAGCAGGGCTTCGAGCTCGTCGTTCACGCCCGGCCCTCCTTCATGTGCTCCCGCAGCGCCGCCATGGCCCGCGCGGTATGGCTCTTCACCGTCCCCCGGGAGATCCCGAGCGTCTCGGCGATCTCCTGTTCCCCGAGGTCGCACCAGTAGCGCAGCACGACCACCGCGCGCTGCTTGGCGGGCAGCGCGCGGAGCACCTCGTCCAGGTCTCCCCCGGCGGCCCCCGGGGCCGGGGACGGCCCGGCGAGGCGCTCCACGTCCGCCACCGACCCGACCGGGGTGTCCCGCCGGCGGGCGCGCCGCTTGTTCTCGTCGATGGCGAGGTTGACCAGCACCCGGCGCGCGTACGCCTCCGGGTTGCCGGACGACACCCGCTTCCATTTCCGGGCGACCCGCTCGTAGGCGGTCTGCAGCAGGTCCTCGGCGAGGTGGCGGTCGTAGACCAGGAACGCGGCGGTGCGCAGCAGCCGGCCCGCGGTGGCGGTCACGAACTCGTCGAACGTGATCTCCGCTCCGCGGATCTCCTGGGCGCTCATCGTGGACAGGCGGCTACCTCCGGGGCGCCGAGGGGACGGCCGACGGCGTCACCGTCTGCCCGGGAGGCGCCGGCCGCGCCGACGGGGGCGCGGACGGCACCGGCCGCGGCGGCACCGTCCGGGTCGGGCGCGGCTCGCCCGGCCGCGGGCCGCAGTCGGTCGGGCTCGGC
>NZ_BAAAMR010000073.1:42262-53327 GCF_039529375.1 Actinomadura napierensis | reverse complement strand
CGGTGGACCGCGACGGCGCGCCGGTGATCGCGGTCGCCGGGCGGCGCGGGCTGACCGGCGAGCGGCTGCGCAAGGCCCGGATCCAGGCGGTGTACGCGCTCGACGACATCGAGCCGGACGCCGAGCGCCGCGTCCGGCGGGCCGGGCCCCTGCTGGAGCAGCTGACGGTCGCGATCGCCGACGAGTGGCTGCCCGCCCCCCGCCGGTGACGCCCCGGAACGCTCCAGCGAACATTCCACAGCTTCCGGACGGCGGGCGGAGCCGACGTCTAGGATCATGGGCGGCGGCGGCATCCGGAGAACTCAACAGCGGGACGAGGCGGACGCACATGGCGGACGATCAGCAGTACGACTGGGCATCACTCGGCATCGACGTCACCAAGCCCAGCATCGCGCGCACCTACGACGTCGTCCTGCGCGGCAAGGACAACTTCGAGGTCGACCGGGCGTTCGTGGACCAGATCGTCAAGATCGTCCCGGAGATCTACGACGTGGCCGACTACAACCGGCAGATCCTCGGCCGCGGCGTGCGGTACCTGGCGGGCGAGGCCGGGCTGCGCCAGTTCCTGGACCTCGGCTCCGGGCTGCCGACCGTGCAGAACACCCACCAGGTCGCCCAGTCCGTCGCGCCGGAGTCCCGCGTGGTCTACGTCGACAACGACCCGATCGTGCTCGCGCACGGGCGGGCGCTGCTGGCCGAGAACGAGCGGACGACGGTCGTCACCGCGGACGTCCGCAAGCCGGAGGAGATCCTCGCGCACGACGACGTCCGCCGGCTCATCGACTTCGAACGCCCGGTCGGGGTGATGCTCGTCGGCATCCTGCACCACCTCCACGACGACGAGAACCCGCAGCGGGTCGTCGACACGCTGATGGACGCGGTGCCGTCCGGCAGCCACCTGTTCATCACGAGCTTCTGCGCGTCCAGCCAGGAGGCGGTCGACGCCGAGGTGCAGTACCAGGGGCTGCTCGGCACCGGCCGGTTCCGCACCCCCGAGGAGATCGAGGGCTGGTTCGGCGGCATGGAGCTGCTGGAGCCGGGCTTGGTCCCGTTGCCGCTGTGGCGTCCCGACGAGCCCGTCCCGGACGAGCTGACCGTCGGCCACCGGCTCATGTACGGGGGCATGGCCCGCAAGCCCTGACCGGCGTCGGCACGGCGACCTGGGGCGCTTTACATCCTGTCATCGGAAACAACGATGACTTTGCAACCTGCACATGGCACGGAGGGGTCCGCGCAACGCACGCTGTAGGCGTGCGCACCGGCGTACGTCCTGGTCAGCGTTGACGGAGGGTCCCCCGTGAAGATCGGCGTCCCGCAAGAGATCAAGAATCACGAGTACCGGGTGGCCATCACCCCGGCGGGCGTGCACGAGCTCACCCGGCACGGCCACGAGGTGTTCGTGGAGAGCGGCGCCGGCCTGGGTTCGCACATCCCCGACGACGACTACACCGCCGCGGGCGCCAAGATCCTCGACGGCCCGGACGAGGTGTGGGCCGAGGGCGACCTGATCCTGAAGGTCAAGGAGCCGATCGCCGCGGAGTACCACCGGATGCGCGCCGGGCAGACCCTGTTCACCTACCTGCACCTCGCCGCGTCCCGCGAGTGCACCGACGCGCTGCTGTCGGCCGGCGTGACCGCGATCGCCTACGAGACCGTCCAGCTGCCGGACCGCTCGCTGCCGCTGCTGGCCCCGATGTCGGAGGTCGCCGGACGGCTCGCCCCGCAGGTCGGCGCGTACAACCTGATGGCCTCCAACGGCGGCCGCGGGGTGCTGCCGGGCGGCGTGCCCGGCGTCGCCCCCGCGAAGGTCGTGGTGATCGGCGGCGGCGTCTCCGGGCTGAACGCCGCGCAGATCGCCGTCGGGATGGGCGCCGACGTCACCGTCCTGGACCTCAACGTCGATCGGCTCCGCCACATCGACGCGATCTACCAGGGCCGGATGCGGACGCTGGTGTCCAACGCCTACCTGGTCGAGCAGGAGGCCCGCGCCGCCGACCTGGTGATCGGCGCGGTGCTGATCCCCGGCGCCAAGGCGCCCAAGCTGATCTCCAACGAGCTGGTCGCCGGCATGAAGACCGGCTCGGTCCTGGTGGACATCGCCATCGACCAGGGCGGCTGCTTCGAGGACTCCCGCCCCACCACGCACGACGCCCCCACCTACACGGTGCACGGCTCCACGTTCTACTGCGTCGCCAACATGCCGGGCTCGGTGCCGAACACCTCGACGTACGCGCTGACCGGCGTCACCCTCCCCTACGCCGTGCAGATCGCCGACAAGGGCTGGCACCGCGCCCTGCACGAGAACGCCGCCCTGGCCAAGGGCCTCAACACCCACGCCGGCGAGCTCGTCTACGACCACGTCGCCGAGGCCCACGGCCTCCCGTACACCCCCCTCGCGTCGATCCTGGACTGAGCCGGCCGCCCCCGCGGGCCGTTAGGGTGGTGATCGTGGGGGAGCTGATCATTCTGAGGCACGGCGAGACCGAGTGGAGCCGGGACCGGCGGCACACGGGACGCACCGACCTGCCGCTGACCGCGCGCGGCGAGCAGCAGGCCCGGGCGCTCCCCCCGCTGCTGGCGAAGCGGGACATCGTCCGGGTGCTGGCCAGCCCGGCGGAGCGGGCCCGGCGCACCGCCGAGCTCGCCGGCCTGAAGGTGGACGAGCACGACCCCGACCTGTGGGAATGGGACTACGGCGGCTACGAGGGCATCACGACGGCCGAGATCCGGCGGGACCGGCCGGGCTGGTACCTCTGGAAGGACGGCGTGGTCCCGGGCGACGCCGAGCACCCCGGCGAGACCGTCGAGCAGGTCGGCGCGCGGACCGACGCGGTCCTGGCGCGGGTGCGGCCGCTGCTGGCCGACGGCGATGTGGCGCTCGTCGCGCACGGGCACGTGCTGCGGGTGCTGACCGCCCGCTGGCTCGGGCTGGAGCCCGCGCTCGGGCGGGCCTTCGCGCTCGCCACCGGGACGCTGTCGATGCTCGGCACCGAGCACGGCCACCCGGTGATCACCTCGTGGAACGTCCCGGCCGATCCGACCGCATAAAATACCCCTCGGGGGATCTCCCCCGGCGGGGCGTCCCAGGGACCCGCGCGGCCCCGGAGTGATTGCGAGGACGGAGATGGCGACCGGCGAGACCCCCACCCGCGGGTACACCGCCACCAAGGACCAGCTGCAGACCCGGCTCGCCCGGATCGAGGGGCAGGTCCGCGGCATCGACCGGATGGTGGCCGACGACCGCTACTGCATCGACATCCTCACCCAGATCAGCGCCGTCCAGGCGGCCCTGGACAAGGTCGCGCTCGGGCTGCTGGACGGGCACGTCCGGCACTGCGTGGCGGAGGGGACGCAGGAGGGCAAGGGCGAGGAGATGTCCACCGAGCTGATGGCGGCGGTGGGACGGCTCATGCGCCGCGGCTGACCCGGCCGCCGAGCGGGTCCTCGTGCGCGGCGCGCTCCATCATCTCCACGAGGGTCCGCCAGCCGTGCAGGAAGTGCTCGCGCTCGACCGGGCCGAGCGCCTCCAGCGTCATCCGCAGGGGCCGCAGGCGCCGCAGGGCGAACCGCTCGACGAGCTCGCGGCGCCCTTCGTCCAGGCTGACGATCATGCGGCGGCGGTCCCGCTCGTCCGGGCGCCGGTCGACGAAGCCGCCGCGCTGCAGCTCGCCGACGAGCTGGCTGACCGTGGCGGGGCTGAGCCCCATGTGCCGGGCGAGCACCCCGACCGGGACGGGGCCGTTCAGCACCAGGCGGATCAGGACGGGGACGTGCCGGGGGCCGAGCCCGGCGTCCTTGACCAGGCCGATCAGCTCCTCGGCCTCCTCGTGCGCCGCCGACCCCTTCATGCCGCGGAACATCCGGCCCATGATCTGGACCATCGTCTCCAGGTCGGCGTCCACGGCCGCGTCCGTACCGGCGTCCGTACCGGCGCCCACATGGGCGTCCGCGCCGGCGGGCGCACCGTCCGGTGCGTCACCGGCCGTGGCGGACGCGCCTGATTTCCCGGACATACCTTGAATTTCAACACATTCCGTGCTGCAGTGTAAATACGTTGAACTTCAAGGCGTTTCAAGCTTTCAGCAACGGGGACACGGGGCAACCGGAGCACACACGAGGGGGCCGACCATGGCCGAGAGCCCGCCCACCGACCTCGCGCCGCCGGGCGCGTCCGCCGCCACCGAACGGCTGGACCCGCAGGTGATCCTGCTCGGTCTGGTCATCGTGTCCGGGACCGTCATGGCGATCCTGGACACCACCATCGTCAACGTGGCCCTGCAGACGCTCGGCAAGGACTTCCACGCGAGCCTGTCCACCATCCAGTGGACGATCACCGGGTACACGCTCGCGCTCGGCACGGTGATCCCGATCACCGGCTGGGCCGTCGACCGGTTCGGCGGCCGCCGGGTGTGGATGCTGTCGATCGTGCTGTTCGTCGCGGGGTCGGTGCTGTCCGGCGCGTCCTGGAACATCCAGTCGCTCATCGTCTTCCGCGTCCTGCAGGGGCTCGGCGGCGGCATGCTGATGCCGACCGGCATGGCCATCCTCACCATGGCCGCCGGGCCGAGGCGGATGGGCCGCATCATGAGCATCGTGGGCGTGCCCATGCTGCTCGGCCCGGTGCTCGGCCCCGTGATCGGCGGCTGGCTGGTCGAGGACGTCGACTGGCGCTGGATCTTCTTCGTGAACCTCCCGGTCGGCGCGCTCGCCTTCGCCCTCGCCTGGTGGAAGGTGCCGCACGAGCAGGAGGGGCAGGGCGGGGGCGGCTCCTCGGCGCTGGACCTGCGCGGGCTGGTGCTGCTGCCTCCGGGGTTCGCGCTGCTGATCTACGGGCTGTCCACCGCCAACAGCAACGGCGGTTTCGGGAACGCCTCCACGATCGCGTGGCTGGTCGCCGGCGCCGTCCTGGTGGCGCTGTTCGTGCTGCACAGCCTGCAGCGGCGCGAGCGCGCGCTGATCGACGTGCGGCTGTTCGCCGACCGGACCTTCGCGACCGCGTCCGTCGCGGTGTTCCTCGTCGGCATCGCGCTGATGGGCTCGATGCTGCTGATCCCGCTGTACTACCAGACCGCCCGCGGCGAGGGCGCCCTCGCGGCCGGGCTGCTGCTGGCCCCGCAGGGGCTCGGCGCCGCCACCGCGATGCCGTTCTCCGGGATCGTCACCGACAAGCTCGGCGCCGGGCGCATCGTCCCGTTCGGCATCGTGCTGCTGGTGGTCGGCACCATCCCGTTCGCGCTGGTCGGCGCGCACACCTCCTACTGGTTCCTCGGCGCCGCCCTGTACGTCCGGGGCCTCGGCCTCGGCTGCACGATGATGCCGACGATGTCGGCCGCGCTGACCACGCTGGCCCGCTCGGCGGCGTCGCGGGCGAGCAGCACGCTCAACATCCTCGTCCAACTCGGCGGCTCGGTCGGGGTGGCGCTGCTCGCCGTCATCCTGTCGCGGCAGATCGGCTCGCGGCTGCCGCAGGCGGGCGGCAACGGCGGCGCCGGCGGGGTGGGCCAGATCCCCGACCGGATCCGCGAGCAGGTCGCGCCGAAGCTCGCGGACGCGTTCGGGACGACGTTCTGGGTCTCGCTGGTCCTCACCGCGGTGCTGATCGTCCCGGCGCTGCTGCTGCCCAAGCACGGCTCGCACGCCGGCGACGGACCGGACGCCGCCGCGAAGGGCGACGCTCCCCCGCCGATGGCCTGACCGGGCCCGGCACTCTCAGGACGCCATGGACCAGCCGGCCAGGTCCTCCTCGTGCGCACGGGTGAGGCGCCTGGCCCGCTGGGCGTCCGGTGAGTACCGGAACCGCTCCGGGACGACATGGGTCGTGCGGTACAGGCCCTTCAGCGCAAGTGTCGCGGCCAGGTCGGACGTCGGCAGCCCCGGCAGCCCGTACATCCGGCGGGCCCAGCGCGGCAGCGTCGACACCACCAGCACCGCGACGCCCGGCGCGGCCAGCTTCAGCGGCATCAGGTGCTGCGGGACGGCCGGGCTGAACATCCGCTTCAGGCCCTCGCGGGCCTCGCGGCACGCGAAGATCTGCCGCCGCATCCGCTCGTAGTACTCCTTCATCTCGGCGACCGAGCCCGGCACGTCCGCCGGGTCCAGGCCGACGACGGCTGCGGCGCGGCGCTGCTCGTCCACGAACGCGTCGGCGTCCGCGGCGGTCAGCGGCACCCCGGCGCGGCGCGCCACGTCGAGGTAGGAGTCGACCTCCCCCATGTGCACCCAGAGCAGGTTCTCGGGGTCGTCCACCGGGAACGCCTCGCCGGTGCGCAGGTCGAGGCCGGTGAGCTTGGAGTGCAGCTTGCGGATGCGGCGCCCGACCCGCTCGACCTCGTCGTGCGTCCCGTAGGTGCGCACCCGGACGAACTCGACCGTCCGGCCGAGCCGCGCCCAGGCGGCGTCGGGATTCATCAGCTCGGAGTTCTGCGCGGTGCCCCACATCGTGCGGGGATGCAGCGCCTGCAGCAGCAGCGCCCGGATCCCGCCGACGATCAGCACCGGCTCACCCATCACCTGCCAGGTCACCGAGCCCGGCCCGAACAGGCCGTGGTCCTCGCCGTCCCCGCCCTCGCGGACCTCGGACTCCTCGCGCACGTCGACCGCCTTCCTCTCCGCGGCCGAGGAAACCACGCCGGCCCCGGTAAATGAAGACTTACCCGGCTATGGCGTCCGTCACACGCCGGCGCTAGTCGGCGGGCTCGTCCACCGCGTCGTCGCGCTCGGCGGGCTCGGTCTGCTCGGCGACCCAGGCGAGGTAGTCCAGGCTGCCCGCCACCACCGGCGTCGCGATGATCTCCGGGGAGTCGTAGGAGTGCATCTCGGTGATCATGCTGGCCAGCTCGTCGAAGCGGTCGGCGGTGGTCTTGAACACCACCATCCACTCCTCGGCCGACTCGATCTCGCCCTCCCACCAGTAGGTGCTCGCGATCGGGCCGACGAGCTGGGCGCACGCGGCGAGCCGTTCGGCGACCGCCGACCGGGCCAGCCCGGCCGCCTCGGACCGGGCGTCGGTCGTGGTCGTCACCTGCACGTAAGACTGCGCCATGAGACCACTACTTCCCTCTCCCCGCGCCGTGCACGCGTGCCCGGGGAGATCATCACGGGCGGGCCGGCCGGACGACCATCGCGCTGCCGCCGCCGCGCCGGACCGGCTCGGCGACCGCCTGGACGAGGCCGGGCCGCAGGAACTCCAGGCCGGTGGCCGCGCCGATCACGCCCGCGGGCGGGCCGGGGAACACCTCCAGCCGGTGCCCGCGCGCGGCGAGGCCCCTGCCGTACCGGTCGATGAACGCCTGCTCGGCGAAGACCTGCGGGGTGTTGCGCTGGGTGGCGCGCGGCGCGGCCAGCGCGGTGGGCAGGTCCATGCCGAGGTCGATCCGGTTCACCAGGATCTGCAGCACGGTCGTGATGATCGTGGACCCGCCGGGGGTGCCGAGCGCCAGCCGCGGCCGTCCGTCCTGGAGCACGATGGTCGGCGAGATGCTGCTGCGCGGCCGCTTGTGCGGTCCGGGCAGGTTCGGGTCGGGCAGGCCGCCGGGCGCGGACGGCGTGAAGGAGAAGTCCGTGAGCTCGTTGTTGAGCAGGAAGCCGCGTCCGGGGACGGTGAGGGCGCTGCCGCCGAACTGCTCGATCGTCACGGTGTAGGAGGCGACGTTCCCCCACTTGTCGGCGACGACGAGGTGGGTGGTCTGCGGTCCCTCGGCCGCCAGCACGCGGGTCTGCGTGCCGGGCGGGACGCACGGCTGGTACGCCCCGTCGGGGCTGCCGGGCGCGACGGGAGCGGTGGCGGCCTGGTCCGGCTTGATGAGGCAGGCGCGCTCGCGGGCGAACCCCTGCGACAGCAGCTCGTCCAGCGGCACCTTCACCTTGTCGGGGTCGCCGACGTAGGCGCCCCGGTCGGCGTAGGCGAGCTTCGACGCCTCCAGGTAGTAGTGCAGCGCGGTGACGGGGTCGCGCGGGTCGAGGCGGAAGTTGCCCAGGATGTTCAGCGCCTCGCCGACCGTGGAGCCGCCGGACGACGACGGCGGCTCCCCGTACACGTCGTAGCCGCGGTAGGCGACGTGCGTGGGCTGCTTGGACAGCGCCTTGTAGGCGGCCAGGTCGCCGGCCTTCATGACCCCGGGCCGGACCTTCCGCGTCGCCTTGGGGTCGACCGGCGGATCGGCGATCGTCCGCACGATCTCCTTGCCCAGTTCACCCCGGTAGAGCCAGCCGATGCCGTGCTTCGCGATCTGCCGGTAGGTGTTCGCCAGGTCGGGATTCTTGAAGACCGAGCCGACGGCCGGGGGCTCGCCGCCGGGCAGGAACAGCTTCCGGGTCGGGACGATGTCGCGGAAGCGGTCCGCGTTCACGGCGGTCTGGTCGTGGAACTCCTGGTCCACCACGAACCCGTGGTCGGCGACGTTGATCGCGGGCTGCAGCAGCGTGCTCAGCTTCCGGGTGCCGAACCGGCGCAGCGCGAGGTCCCACTGGGCGAGCGTGCCCGGCACGCCGACGCTGAGCCCGCTGGTGACCGCGTCGGCGAAGGAGAGCGGCTCGCCCGTCGCCGGGTCGATGAAGTAGTCCTCCTTCATCGACGCCGGGCCGAACTCGCGGCCGTCGAGCGCGGACACCTTGCGCGTCCTGGCGTCGTAGTAGGTCATGTATCCGCCGCCGCCGATGGCCGACACGTACGGTTCGGTGACGCCGAGGGCGGCGCCCGCGGCCACGGCGGCGTCCATCGCGTTGCCGCCCCGCTTGAGGATCTCCAGCGCCGCGCGGCTCGCGTCCGGGTCGACCGTGGACACCGCGCCGCCGTAACCGGTCGCGACGGGCTGCTTGGGCGGCGGGCGGTGCCCCGGCGGGGCCGCCGCGGCGGCGGCCGGGGCGGCGGTCGGGACGGCCAGCGCCGCAGTGACGGCGACGGCGGCGGCGAGCGCGGTGCGGCGGAGGGCTCTGGAAGGCGAGGGGCGCTGTGCTGGGCGGGACACCGAACCTCCTGTGGGACGCGGCGTCCCTACGGTGCCACCGATCTTCGCCGATGGCCACCGTCCGCACCGGCCGACCCCGGCCGTTCCGGCGGCCTCCGGGCCGCGACTCGAAAGCGCTTTCCTTCGGAATGGCGGTTATTGGTGGGAACGGTCCACTAGAAACGGACTCGGTATCCGCCCCTCACCTGCGGCTCCTTCCGCCATACTGGCGGACCATGGTTCGGCAGGATCCGACAACAGACACCCGACAGCAATCCGCCGTAAAACGTTGCGATTATGGTCATACCTGGTGAATTCTTAGGGACTTCGACCAACCGTCTCTCGCGAACAGCGGCGCGGGTTCGGGCCAGGGGGGAACACCTATGACCTGGGACGTCCGCACGCGCAACACCATGTTCCGCCGGCTGCCGGTGGAGCAGGCGACCGGCCGGCTGTACGGCGGCCGGCACCGGCTCCGCGTCGTGTACCGGACCCGGGACCTGGTCGTGCTCGGCCTCGGCGTGATGATCGGCTCCGGCATTTTCAAGATCTCCGGAGAGCAGGCCGCGACCACCGCCGGCCCTTCCGTGATCATTTCCTTCCTGATCGCCGGCGGCGTCTGCTTCCTCGCCGCGCTGTCCTACGCGGAACTGTCGTCCATCGTCCCGGTGGCGGGCAGCGCCTACTCGTTCAGCTACGTCGCGTTCGGCGAGATCTGGGCGTGGGTCGTCGGCTGGGCGCTGGTGCTGGAGCTGCTGCTCGCCGCGTCGGTCGTCGCGCGGGCCTGGTCGCTGTACGCCGCGCAGGCGCTGGCCGACTTCGCCGTGCCCGTGCCGTCCTGGCTCGCCGGGATCATCGGGCAGGAGAAGGGCTTCGACCTGTTCGCGTTCGGCATCCTGGTGCTGCTGATCGCCATGCTGGCCACCGGCAGCCGGATGAGCCTGCGCAGCCTGTGGTTCATGGTGATGGCCAAGCTGATCGTGATCGGGCTGGTCGTGGCGACCGGGCTGAAGTTCTTCCACGCCGGCAACCTCACCCCCTTCGTGCCGCCCGAGCGGCCCGCGCCGCACGGCGCCACGACCGTGCTGGACGCCCTGCTCGGCGCGGTCACCGGCAGCCACCCGGGAGTGTTCGGGATCTGGGGGATCTTCGCCGCCGCGCCCGCGATCGCGTTCGCCTACATCGGCTTCGACCTGATCGCCACCGCGTCCGAGGAGACCGACGACGCGCCCCGCAAGGTGCCGCGCGGGATGCTGACCAGCCTCGCGATCGCCGTCGTGCTGTACGTCGCGGTCGCGGTCGCGATGGTCGGCATGGTCTCCCCCGACCGGCTCGACCCCGCCAAGCCGCTGCTGGCGACCGCGTTCGGCCTGGCCGGCGCCCAGTCCATGGGCAAGATCATCGACATCGGCGCGGTGCTGGCGCTGACCACCGTGATCCTGGTGGTGCTGATCAGCCTGACCCGGGTGGTGTTCTCGATGTCGCGGGACGGGCTGCTGCCCCGCCCGATCGCCGGGATGAGCCGCTACCGGGTGCCGTCGAGGGCCACGCTGGTCGCGGGCGGCGCGGCGGTGGTGATGTCGCAGAGCGTCAACGTGCTCACGCTGGAGCAGATGGTGGTGATCGGGACGCTGTTCGCGTTCCTGTTCGTCTCGGCGGGCGTGCTCGCGCTGCGCCGCGCCCGTCCCGACCTGCACCGCCCGTTCCGCGTCCCGGCCGCGCCGGTCACCGCCGCCGCGACGATCCTGGCGACCGGCTGGCTGATGCTGAACCTGAAGGTCCAGACGTGGGGGTACTTCCTCGTCTGGATGACCGCGGGCGTGCTGATCTACCTGGTGTACGGCCGGCGCAAGAGCCAGATGAAGCTGCTGTTGGACGCCGCGCCGCCCGAGCGCCCGGTGGCCGCCCCGATGGACGCGCCGCCGCCCGGTGTGGCGCCCCTGGACGGTGCGTTCGGCGGTCCGGCGCCGGCGGGCGGGTTCCTGGCCCCGCCGCCCGGGCGGTACGGGCGGCCGAACGTCCCGGCGCCGGAGAGCCCGTACCCGACGGGGCGGTACTCGGCGGGCCGGCGGCCGAGCGGCCCCTACGCCGGTGAGCCGCATCGCGGTGAGCCGCACGGG
>NZ_BAAAMR010000073.1:0-42164 GCF_039529375.1 Actinomadura napierensis | reverse complement strand
GCGGTGAGCCGCACGGGGGTGAGCAGCACGGGGGTGAGCAGCACGGGGGTGAGCAGCACGGGGGTGAGCAGCACGGGGGTGAGCAGCACGGGGGCGAGCAGTACCGAGGCGAGCCGCCGCCCCGGCGGGAGCCCTATGCGGGCGGCCCCGCGCCGTACGGGCGTGCGGACGCCGCGGAACCGCCGGACGATCCGTACGCGCTCGACCCGGACGTGCCGAACCCGTTCGCGTCCGGTCCGGAGCCCCCCTACCCGGGCGGCCGCCACCGCCGCTGACGATCGTCCGTAGAGCGCCGTTTCCCCAGGTGGGGAGGCGGCGCTCTGCGCGTGCGCGGAAACCGGCTGGACATACCGCCCGCCCCGGGCTATGTTCTTCTCATATCGAGATGAACTCATACTGAGATTTACTCAGAGCGAGACCATGGAGCGGCACCGATGACCCCGGACCCGACGCGCGACGAGAGCGAGTTCCTCGCGAACTACGACCCGCGCGCCTACGACCCCGTCGCGGTGACCGTCGACGTCGTCGCCCTCACCATCCGGGACGGGTCGCTGCACGTCCTGCTCGTCCGCCGCGGCGGCGCGCCGTTCGAGGGGATGTGGGCGCTGCCCGGCGGCTTCGTCCACGCGGGCGGCCGGCGCGAGGCCGAGGACCTGCCGGACGCCGCCGTCCGCGAGCTGGCCGAGGAGACCGGGCTCAGCGCCAAGGGCGGCGTGCTCGGCCGCGTGCACCTGGAGCAGCTCGGCACCTACGGCTCCCCCGGCCGCGACCCGCGGATGCGGATCATCTCCGTCGCCTACCTGGCGTTCGCCCCCGAGCTCCCCGACCCCGAGGCGGGCGGCGACGCCGCCGACGCGGCCTGGGCGCCGGTGGGCGCGCTCGGCCTGACCGACTCCGGCGACCAGCGCCCCGGCACCACGCGGCGGCTCGCGTTCGACCACGCGCGGATCCTCTCCGACGGCCTGGAGCGGGCCCGCGGCAAGCTGGAGTACACCCCGCTCGCCACGGCGTTCTGCGGCGGCGAGTTCACCATCCCCGAGCTGCGCGCCGTCTACGAGGCGGTGTGGGGCGAGGAACTGCACGCCGGCAACTTCCACCGCAAGGTGCTGTCGGTCCCCGGCTTCGTGGAGAGCACCGGCGCCACGTCCGACAAGGGCGGCCGGCGCGGCGGCCCCCGGCCCCGGCTCTACCGCGCGGGCGACGCCCGCCTCCTGCACCCCGCCCTGCTGCGCCCCAGCCGCGAGGAAGAGATCAGGTGATCCTCCGATGAACGACGTGAACACCCGCGAGCTCGACGACGCGCTGGCCCGCCTCGCCCGCGCGCGCGTCCCCGCCGACCTGTTCGGCGAGGACGCCGCAGAGGCCGCGCGGCGCTACCGGCGGCTCGCCCGGCTCGTCCACCCGGACGCGACCGGCGGCCGGACGCGCGACGCGTTCGTCCGGCTGAACGCGTTGTGGCGCACCTACAACCGGTCCGATCCGGCCGTCGTCACCACCCGCCGGCATTCCTACCGCATCGCGGGCGACCCGGTCTCCGGCGACCTCGCCCGGCTGTACCGGGCCCGGACGGACGCCGCGCCGGGCGAGGTGCTGCTGAAGATGCCGTGCGACCCCCGCGACGGCGACCTGCTCGAACGCGAGGCCGTCGCGCTGCGCCAGCTCCCCAAGGACGGGGACGGGCGGTTCCTGCCGTACGTGCCGCGCCTGGTCGAGTCGTTCCAGCACCAGGACGCCGCGACGGGCGCGCGGCGGCGGTCGAACGCGATCGCCGCACTCGACGGCTTCCGCAGCCTGGCCGAGGTCAAGGCCGCCTTCCCCGGCGGCGTCGACCCGCGCGACGCGGCGTGGATGTGGCGGCGGCTGCTGGTCGCGCTCGGCTTCGCGCACCGGGCGGGCGTCCTGCACGGCGCGGTGCTGCCCGACCACGTCATGATCCACCCGGGGGAGCACGGTCTGGTCCTGGTCGACTGGTGCTATTCCGTGCCGGGGTGCTACGCGCACGCCGACCCGTCCGGGCGCGTCCCCGCGATGGTGGACCGCTACCGCGACCGGTACCCGCCGGAGGTGCCGGAGCGGCGTCCCGCGAGCCCGGCGACCGACATCTTCATGGCCACCCGATGCATGACCGACCTGATGGGCGACCAGGCGCCCAAGGCGCTGCGCGGGTTCGCGCGCGGCTGCCTGTTGTCCGCGCAGAACCGCCGCCCGTCCGACGCCTGGCGGCTGCTGGCCGAACTCGACGAGCTGCTCGAACGGCTCTACGGTCCCCGGCGCTTCCGCCCGTTCCACCTGCCCGTCACCCACTGAAGGAGAAGATCCATGGGAAGCGGAAACTGGTCCACCGACGTCTACGCGGCGCGGGCGAGCTATCGCGCGTCCACCGGCGCCAGCGCGTTCGCCTACAACGACGGGGGCGCCACCACCGTCCACCCCGACCTCGACCCGAAGGGCGTGAGCGCCCGGGAGAGCCGGGACTCCGACGACCACCCCGCGTCGCTGGCGATCGGCGTGCTGTTCGACGTGACCGGCTCGATGGGCGGCGTGCCGCGCACCCTGCAGACCAAGCTGCCCGACCTGCTCGGCCTGCTGCTGCGCAAGGGGTACGCCGAGGACCCGCACATCCTGTTCGGCGCGGTCGGCGACGCGACCTGCGACCGGGCGCCGCTGCAGATCGGGCAGTTCGAGGCCGACAACCGGATGGACGACGGCCTCGGCAAGATCCTGCTGGAGGGCGGGGGCGGCGGCCAGATGCGCGAGTCCTACGAGCTGGCGATGTACTTCATGGCGCGGCACACCTCGATCGACTGCTTCGAGAAGCGCGGCAAGCGCGGCTACCTGTTCATGATCGGCGACGAGCTGGCGTACCCGAAGATCAAGCGCCGCGAGGTCGCCAAGGTCATCGGCGACGACCTGGAGCGCGACCTGCCCATCGAGGACGTGCTGCGCGAGCTCCAGCGGATGTACGAGGTGTACTTCATCATCCCCGAGGGCGCCTACCACTCCGGCAGCCGCGAGCTGAAGGACTTCTGGCAGGGGCTGCTCGGCCAGCACGTCCTCTACCTGGACGATCTCGACGCGGTGTGCGAGACGATCGCGCTGACCGTCGGGCTCGCCGAGGACGCCATCGACCTGGACGAGGGCCTCGACCACCTGGCCGAGGCCGGCTCGGACGCGGCCGCGTCGGTGTCGCGGGCGCTGGCCCGGCTGGACGCGTCGCGCGCGCCGGTCGCGGTGGCGGCGACGCCGCCCGGCCTGGACGCGTCGGGCTCCTCCGGCACGACCAGGCTCTGAGGGCGGGAACCGCGATGGGGCACGTCATCGTCGTCGACCTCGGGTTCGGGGACGCGGGCAAGGGCACGGTCGTCGACCACCTCTGCCGCACGTCACCGGTCGCCGCGGTCGTCCGGTTCAACGGGGGCGCGCAGGCGGCGCACAACGTCGTGACGGACGACGGGCGGCACCACACGTTCGCCCAGTTCGGCTCGGGGACGTTCACGCCGGGCGTGCGGACCCACCTGTCGCGGTTCATGCTGGTCGACCCCCTCTCCCTCGCCGCCGAGGCCGACCACCTGCGTTCGCTCGGCGTCGCCGACGCGCTCGACCGGCTGACCGTCGACCGGGACGCCCTGCTGACGACGCCGTACCACCGGGCCGCCAACCGCGCGCGGGAACGGGCGCGCGGCGCGGCCCGGCACGGATCGTGCGGCATGGGCATCGGGGAGACCGCGTCCTACGCGCTCACCCACGACGACGCGCCACGCGCGGGCGACTGCCTGTCGCCCGCACGGCTGCGGCACCGGCTCACCGCTCTTCACAACTGGTACCGCGAGACGTTCCCGTCCGGCGAGGGCGTGCCGGACGTCGACGACTGCGCCGACGCGTTCACCGCGTTCGGCGGGCGCGTCCGGATTGTCGGCGGCGGGCACCTGCACGGCCTGCTCCGGTCCGGCGACGTGGTGTTCGAGGGCGCGCAGGGCGTCCTGCTGGACGAGTGGCACGGCTTCCACCCGTACACGACCTGGTCGACCACCACGTTCGCCAACGCCGAGACGCTGCTGGCCGAGGCGGGCGCGTCGGCGGCGCGGCTCGGCGTCCTGCGGACGTACGCGACGCGCCACGGTCCCGGCCCGTTCGTCACCGAGGACGCGGCGCTGACCGCCACGCTCCCCGACCCGCACAACGGCACCGGCCCGTGGCAGGGCGCGTTCCGTGCCGGCCATCTCGACGCCGTCGCCCTCCGGTACGCGCTGGACGTCACCGGCGGCATGGACGGCCTGGCGGTCACGCATCTGGACGTCGCGGGGGCGCGTCCCGATCTGCGCGTCTGCCTGGCCTACGACCTGCCCGACGGGCGGGTGGAGCGGCTGCCGTCCGGCGGGGGCGACCTGGACCTGGACCGCCAGGCCGCCCTCACCGGACGGCTGCTGAAAGCGCGGCCGGTGTACGCGCCGCTGGGCCGCCGTCCGGTCGAGACGATCGAGGACGCGCTCGGCGCCCCGGTCGTGCTGACCTCGCACGGCCCGGCGGCGTCGGCGAAGCGCGCCACCCGTCAGCCGTTCTCGCGGAACCCCGGCACCTTGCGCAGGACCGCATAGAGCAGCGCCGCCAGGACGAACCCGACCGCGAACGTGATGTCGCCGAAGGACGGGTGGTGGCTCGGCACGATCCCGACGTACTTCTCCTGGTTGGAGAACAGCCACACCGACACCACGACGGCGACCGCCATCGCCGCGGGCCCGGCCCAGCTGCGGCGCCGGACGTCGAACACCATCGCGTCCACCCGCGCGTCCGCGTCCCGCGCCGTCCAGACCCCGCGTCGCAGCACCAGATCGGCCAGCACCACGCCCAGCCAGGGCCCGATCCAGTACGCGATGACCAGCAGGAACGCCTCGTAGTCGTGGCCGGCGTCGTCCAGCCCGAAGTAGGCGACGACGAGCCCGACCGCGCCGAACGCCCCGGCGACCAGCGCGCGCTGCAGCCGCACCGGCAGCGGCAGCCGGATCCCCGTCGCGACGAACGACATCGACCCGGAGTAGATGTTGATCGCGTTGGCGCCGACCGCGCCGATCGCGATGACCAGCAGGGTGAGGTTCGCGACGAGCGAGGGCAGGTGCCCGGTGAACGCGCCGGTCGGGTCGGCGAGCGCCTTGCCGCCGAGCGTCGCCGACGCCGCGCCGACGATCTGCAGGACGGTGCATCCGGCGAAGACGCCGAGCCCCGCCCACAGGCCGGCGGCCCGCGGGCTCGCCGTGGACGGCAGATAGCGGGTGTAGTCGGCCGCGTAGGGGTTCCAGCCCGCCGCGTAGCCGAAGCTCGCGCCGACCACGATGAGGAACGCGCCGATCCCGCCCGTCCCGGCGCCGTCCGGGGCGGGAGCGCCGACGTCCGCCTTCGCCAGGATGATCACCGAGGCGATGCCGAACACCACCGCCAGCACCGGGAACGCGTACCGCTCGTAGGCGTGCACGAGGTTGTGCCCGAAGAACGCGACGCCCGCCTGCAGCGCGACCACGATCGCCAGGCACAGCGGCTTCGGCATCCCGGTCAGCGTGTTGAGCGCCAGCGACCCGCTGACGCTGTTCACCGCGAACCAGCCGACGCCGCCCGCCACCGAGTTGATCGCGGACGGCAGCATGTTGCCGCGGTGCCCGAACGGCACCCGGCCGAGCACCATCTCCGGCACCCCGTAGCGGGGGCCGCGCGCCGACAGGACCGCGTGCGTCGCCGAGCCGAGCAGCGTGCCGGCCACGATCGCGGCGGTGGCCTGCCAGAACGTCAGCCCGAACGCGGCGACCGCGAGCACGCCGAGGAACACCGTCGCGAACTCCAGGTTCGGCGACGTCCAGGTCCACAGCAGGTCGAGCGGCCGGCCGTGCCGCTGGCCGAGGGGGATGAAGCCGGCGCCGCCCGGCTCGACGGCGGCGATCCGGGCGCCGTAGTCGCCCTCGCGGACGACGACGCCCTCGGGCGCGCCTTCCCGTGTCGCTGATTCCGACGAAGTCGGAAGGGGGGTGTGGGGGGTCGTCCCCCCTCGAGAGGATTCCGTCATGGGGGGACCTTTCAACTGTTCAGGCGAAGCGCGTTCAGGCGAGGGTGATGGCGTCGAGGCGTTCGAGGAGGAAGTCGTGCGCGCGCACGGCCGCGCCGCCGGCGGTGCGGCCGACGGGCGGGGCGAGCGGCTCGACGCGGGCGTCCGGGTCGCACTCGTAGAAGAAGATCAGCGACACGAGCTCCTCGTCCGGGGCGCTCGTGTCCGGTGGCAGGACGCGGTGCCGGTTGGACTTCCAGCGGCCGCCGGTCCAGTGGGCGAGCAGGTCGCCGACGTTGATGGTGAAGGAGTCCTCGACCCACGGGGCGTCCACCCAGCCGGCCTCCTCGGAGTGCACCTGCAGGCCGCCCACCCCGTCCTGCCGGTCCAGGACCGTGACGGTGCCGAAGTCGGTGTGCGGGCCGATCCGGAACTGGCCGGGCTCCGGCTCCCCCAGCTGCGACAGCGGCGGGTAGCGGTTGATGTTCAGCGTGAAGGACGGGTGCAGGGCGTGCGCGGTGAAGAAGCCGGACGGCAGGCCGAGCGCGACCGCGCACAGCGCGAGCAGATCGTCCGACAGCCGCTTCATCCGGGCCAGGTAGCGCGTCAGCAGCGCCTCCAGCTCCGGGACCTCGCCCGGCCACACGTTCGGCAGGAACCACTCGGCGTCGAAGAACGGGTCGCCGATCGGGCGGTCCGCGCCGACCGCGAACGTCTCCTTCAGGTCCGGCGGCGTCGCGGTGCCCTCGGCGTACCCGTTGGCCTCGACGCCGGGCGGCAGCCAGCCGCGCTCCCCCACGGTCGCCGCGTACCGCTGCTTGGCCTCCGGCGGCAGCGCGAAGAACCGCTTGGCGGCGGCGCGGATCGCGTCCCGGTCCGCGGCGGGCACCCCGTGCCCGGTGACCACCAGGAAGCCGATCTCGCTCAGCGCGGCGTCGACCCGCGCGGCGACGGCGGCGCGGTCGCGCTCGCCGCCGTGGAACCAGGGGGCGAGGTCGATGATCGGGACGGCTTTCATGGAACGGTCCTTTCCCGGCGGGTGCGGCGCTGCGCTCACTATCGCTTGCGATCAAGGCCGGATCACCCCCCGAAACGGACATGAAACCGTCACTTCACGAGATTTAACCTGGCCGGAACATGCGATGACGAACGCCCCCCGGAAGGCGCGCCGGACGGCCTCCGGGTGGCCGGCATCGGACGCCCATTGACCGCGGGTCGCGGTGAGACCAAGATCTCCCCGAATGCCGCGGATCTCCCCGGAGGTGGACGATGCGTGCCCTGTCCCTGCGCGCCCTCTCGGCGGGCGCCGCTCTGGTCCTGTCCGCGGCCCTGCTCGCCGCGACGCCGGCGTCCGCCGACACCGCGACCGCGGGCGGGACCGACGACGGATGCGACCCGATCGACCCGGCGTCGTGCCTGCTGCCGTTCCCGAGCAACTGGTACACCAAGGGCGACCCGCACACCGCCACCGGTCTGCGCGTGAACATGACCACGACGCTGAAGAACGCGCTCGGCCTGCCCGTCTCGCCGGACGCGTGGAACCAGGCGGACGGCTTCTCTCCCGGCTCCGACCTGCTCGCCCGCGTCCCCGGCGTGGACCTGGCGCGCAGCGGCGCCGCGCCCGTCACCGACATCGGCGCGTCGCTGAAGCCGGACGCGCCGATCGTCCTCGTCGACACCGCGACCGGGCAGCGCTGGCCGTACTGGGCGGAACTGGACGCCAACGCGCCGGACGACCGCAAGGCGCTGATCGTCCGGCCCGCGAAGAACCTCGTCGAGGGCCACCACTACGCGGTCGCGCTGCGGAACCTGCGCGACGCGTCCGGGAACCTCCTGAAGCCGAACGCGGCGTTCAGCAAGGTCCTCGGCCCGGCGCTGCCGTCCACCGACCCGCTCTACGCGCGACAGAAGGCCGAGAAGGAGGTCCTCGCCGACCTCGCCAGGCGCGGCGTCGGCGCGACCGGCCTTTACCTGGCCTGGGACTTCACCGTCGCCAGCGCGCAGAGCATCGCCGGGCCGATGCTGCACATCCGCGACGACGCGCTCCGCAAGCTCGGGAACAGGTCGCCCTCGTTCCTGGTCACGAAGGTGACGAACGACGTCGACGACAAGATCGCCCGCGAGGTGAAGGGCGTCGTGTGGGCACCGAGTTACCTCGACCAGTACGGCGGCCTCCCCGGATCGGCGTTCCACTACGGCAAGGACGGGCTCCCGTCGCAACTGCCCGGTAACAGCCAGGCGGTCCCGTTCCAGTGCGAGATCCCGAAGGCCGCGTTCGGAAAACCGGCGAACCCCGCGCTGTACGGGCACGGCCTGCTCGGCAGCGAGGGCGAGGTCGACGTCGGGAACGTCAAGGCGATGGCCGCCGAGCACGACTTCGTGTTCTGCGCGACCAAGTGGATCGGCATGTCCGACGAGGACGTCCCCAACGTCATCTCCGCGCTCGCCGACATCACCCGGTTCCGCACCGTCGCCGACCGCCTCCAGCAGAGCATGCTGAACTTCATGTTCCTCGGCCGCGCGATGACCCGCGGCTTCACCGGTGACAAGGCCTTCCAGGACACGTCGGGCAAGCCGCTGATCGCGCCGGGCGCGCCGCTCACCTACGACGGCAACAGCCAGGGCGGCATCATGGGCGGCGCGCTCACCGCCGTCTCCCCCGACCTGCACCGCTCCGTCCTCGGCGTCCCCGCGATGAACTACAGCACGCTGCTCAACCGCAGCGCCGACTTCCCGCAGTACGCCAAGGTGCTCGACCTGTTCTACCCGGACAAGCTCGACCAGCAGATCGGCCTCTCGCTGATCCAGATGCTCTGGGACCGCGGCGAGGCCGACGGCTACGCCTGGCACATGACCGACGACCCGTACCCGGGCACGCCGAAGCACCAGGTGCTGATGCACGTCGCCTTCGGCGACCACCAGGTCGCGACCGTCGCCGCCGAGGTCGAGGCCCGCACGATCGGCGCCCGGATCCACGCCCCGACCGTCCGGCCGGGACGCAGCCTCGACACGGTGCCGTACTGGGGCATCCCGACGTTCGGCGCGTCCACCGGCGGGTCGGCGATGGTCGTGTGGGACAGCGGCTCGCCCGCGCCGCCGACTACCAACACGCCGCCCACCGAGGGCCGCGACCCGCACTCCGACCCGCGCGGCAACGCCGACGCCCGGAAGCAGAAGGCGATCTTCCTGACCACCGGGCGGACCGTCGACGTCTGCGCCGGCGGCCCCTGCGTGATCACCCCCTGACCGGCGCCCGGAGGACGCCCCGCACAGAGGTGCCGATCGGCGGCTGGGAGAATCAGAACATGCTTCAGGTCTGCCCGAACGGGACGCGGACCGCCGGGGTCCCGGTCACGCCGGACGAGATCGCGACGGCCGTGCGCGCCGCGGTCGACGTCGGCGCGCAGGACGTCCACCTGCATCCCCGCGACGGCGCCGGCGCCGACACCCTGGACCCCGTCCACGTCGCCGCCGCGCTGTCCGCCGTCCGCGAGGCCGCGCCGGGCGTGCCCGTCGGCGTCACCACCGGCGCCTGGACCGCCGCCGGCCCCGCCGAGCGCGCGGCGCTGATCCGGTCGTGGACGGTCCTGCCCGACCACGCGTCGGTCAACTTCCACGAGGACGGCGCCGAACTCGTCGCCGGGACCCTCCTGGACCGCGGCGTCGCCGTCGAGGCCGGGATCTTCTCCGGCACCGAGGCCGCCGGCCGCTTTCTGAGCTGGCCCCGCGCCCGCGAGGTGCTGCGCGTCCTCGCCGAGGTCACCGACACCGGTGCCGAGTCCTCGGTCGAGACCGCGAAGGACCTCCTGCACGCGCTCGGCACCGGCCACGGCCGCCCGGTCCTGCTGCACGGCGAGGACGGCGGCGCCTGGCCCGTCCTGCGGCTCGCCGTCCGCTTCAACCTCGACACCCGCATCGGCCTGGAGGACGTCCTCACCCTGCCGGACGGCACCGCCGCCGACAACACCGCCCTCGTCCAGACGGCCAGGATGCTGATGACCTGAGCCTTCGCCCGTGCCGCCCCGCTCACCCGGCCGGACGGATCGGAACGAACAGGAACGGGCCAATGGCGGGCAACGGCTTGGCAACCTTGCGTGCTCGCGCGATGCTTTTAAGTCACCGGACAGGCCGGCTCAACGGACTGGGGGCACCGTGAAGGACACCGCCGTCGCCATGGTCGTCATCGAGCACGAGCGGCACACCACCGTGCTGCTGACCGGGGAGATGGACCGGGTGTCCGCCCCCGCCGTCCGGGCGCGGCTGCTGGACTTCGCCGCCCGCCCCCTCGTCCTGGACGTCGCGGGCGTCTCCTTCTTCGACGCCGAGGGCATGCGCGCCGTGTCGCACTGCGCCCGCCGCTGCGAGGACAACGGCGCCGCCCTCGCGGTCGTCGGCGCCCGCCCCTTCGCCCAGCGCATGTTCCGCGTCCTCGGCCTCGACGACCGCGTCCCCCTGTGCTCCTCGATGGACGAGGCCCTCTGGTGCGCCCTCCCGCGCACCGACGACGAGATCGCCGCCTGGCTCGCCTAGCGGCGCCGGCCGGCGCTCAGCCCTCCGACAGGTACCGCTCGACGGTCTCCACCTTCGCGTCCATCGCACCCGTCACCCCGGGCCGCACGTCGGCCTTCACCACCAGGCTCACCCGCGGCGCCCGCGCCGCCACCGCGTCCGTGGCGGCCTTCACCACCGCCATCACCTCGTCCCACTCCCCCTCCACCGTGGTGAACATCGCGTCGGTGCGGTTCGGCAGGCCGCTGGCCCGCACCACCCGCACCGCCTCCGCGACCAGTTCACCGACGTCCTCACCCGTGCCGAGCGGCGTCACCGAGAACGCGACGAGCACAACGCACCTCCTGATCAGGGCTGCACGACCTGCCTGACCACGATCTCATTCAGCCGCCGCTCCACGATCGCCCCCACCGGCCAGTCGCGCACCAGGCAGCGCAGCAGCGCCGCGTCGTGCTCGGCGAACGACGGGTCGCACCCCTGCTGCTCCAGGCTGGAGCGGATCGCCTCCACATAGTCCTCGCCGGTGAACCCCGGCACGTCCCGCACCATCGCCGTCGTCGTCGCACGGTGCGAGTTCAGCCCGGCGAACGAGCGGCCGCACCCGCAGCCGCCGTCCGGGTCGTCCCGGTCACGGGCGCACACCACGCCGATGTGCACCAGCTCGCCCTCGACGCACCAGTCGAAATCGTTGTCGCGCAAACCTTGGCCGACGTTGGTGGCAGTGAGCAGCTTCAAGGCCGTACCCCCTCGGCGTCCGTGGACGAACCCACGGTACGACGAGGGTCTGACGTAACGTCGGAAGCATGAGCGAAGCCGATGACGTCCTCCTCAGCCGCGACGGCGACTTCACCACCATCACCATGAACCGCCCGCGGCGCCGCAACGCCCTGTCCCGGACCTTCCTCCTGCAGCTCACGGACGCCTTCACCGAGACCGCCGGCACCGACGCCCGCGGCGTCGTCCTCGCCGCCAACGGCCCCGTCTTCTCCGCCGGGCACGACTTCGCCGACATGGCCAGCGCCTCCCACGCCGACGTCCGCGACCTGCTGCGCGTCTGCACCGCCCTCATGCAGACGATCCAGTCCGTCCCCCAGGTCGTGGTCGCGCGCGTGCACGGCCTCGCCACCGCCGCCGGCTGCCAGCTCGTCGCGTCCTGCGACCTCGCCGTCGCCGCCGAGAGCGCCGCGTTCGCCGCCCCCGGCGGCAAGGGCGGCTGGTTCTGCCACACCCCCCTCGTCGCGATCTCCCGAAACATCGGCCGCAAACGCGCCGCCGAGATGGCCCTCACCGGCGACACCGTCGACGCCGCCACCGCCGCCGACTGGGGCCTCGTCAACTACGCCGTCCCCGACGGCGAGCTCGACAAGGCCACCCTCGCCCTCCTCCAGCGCGCCACCCAGGGCAGCCCCCGCAGCAAGGCCCTCGGCAAACAGGCCATGTACGCCCAGCTCGACCGCCCCGAAGCCGACGCCTACACCTACGCCGTCGAAGTGATGGCCGCCTCCAGCCAAACCCCCGAAGCCCAGGAGGGCATGCACGCCTTCCTGGGCAAACGCCGACCCACCTGGCCCGCCTGACCCGCACCCCGCGACTTCCCGGTGGCCCCCGCCGACGCCCCGCCGCTAAGATGACAACCGGCACGCCCCCGACCACGCGTCACCGACGGGGCGCCGCCTCCGGGGTGGTAGCTCAGCTGGTCAGAGCAGGAGACTCATAATCTCCCGGTCGCGGGTTCGAGTCCCGCCCGCCCTACGGGCGTCATGTTCGGCGGCCTTCGGCCGCCTTCCCGCCAACCTGCTGTCCTTCTGGGGGGCGACCCCCAGACCCCCGATGTGGGGGCTCCGCCCCCACGCCCCTTGCCGGTACAGGTCCGTCCGTCGGTACCGGGCCGCCGGCGGTACAAGGTTCATCTACGGGCACTGCGGCTGACCTGTGCCGGTTGAGCGGGTCCCTCTGGAGGACGAGGGCGAGTCAGACCTGGTACCGAGTGACGGCTGAGGTGACCGGTCGGTAGGGTCCGCGTATGTCCAGACGAATCCTCGGTCTCGTCCCGCTGTCCCTCGTGCTGCTGGCCGGTGCGTGCGGTGGGGGCGGCGGATCCGACAAGCCGGCGCCGAAGGCGAACTTCGACGGGGCGCAGACCCTCAAGCGGTCGGCCGGCGCCATGGCGGGCCTGAAGAGCGTCGCGTTCACGGTGGCGTCCGACGGCAAGACGCCGATCATGGTCAAGGGCGGCGACATGAAGCTGCTCCGGGACGGTGACGCGCAGGGGACGCTGACGCTGGAGCAGTCGGGCCAGAACGTCGAGGCGAAGGTCGTCGCGAAGGGCGACGCGTTCTACCTGGACGCCGGGACGGGCGGCTGGCGGAAGCTGCCGAAGTCGATGGCGTCGGCGGTGTACGACCCGTCGGCGGTGCTCGACCCGAACCGGGGCATCTCCAAGCTGCTGACCTCGATGCGGGCGCCGAAGGCCGAGGCCGTGGAGAAGGTGGACGGCAAGGAGGCCTACCGGGTCGGGGCGACGCTGCCGCAGGACCAGGTCGGCGGGCTGATCCCCGGCATCGACGACGACCTCGCCGGGCAGGTGTGGGTGAGCAAGGCCGACGGGCGGCTGCTGAAGGTGCGGGGCGCGTTCCCGAAGGGGCAGGGCGCGGTGGTGATCACGTTCACCGGCTTCAACGCCCCCTACAAGATCAGCGCACCGAAGTGACCGCCCGGCGCGGGATCGCGATCGGGGCCGGCGGCGCGGTGGTGCTGCTGGCCGCGCTGGACGCCTATGTCGTCACGACGATCCTGATGCCGGTGGTGAAGGACCTGCACGTCCCGGTCAACCGGCTGGAGCGGATCACGCCGGTGCTGACCGGGTTCCTGCTCGGGTACGTGGCGGCGATGCCGCTGCTCGGGCAGCTGTCCGACCGGTTCGGGCGGCGGCCGCTGCTGCAGGCCTGCCTGGTCTTCTTCGCGGCCGGGTCGGTGGTGACGGCGCTGGCGCAGGACGTGCCGGCGCTGACGGCGGGGCGGGTCGTCCAGGGGGTGGCGGGCGGTGCGCTGCTGCCGGTGACGATGGCGCTGGCCGGGGACCTGTGGGACGAGCGGCGGCGTCCGGTGGTGCTGGGCGCGGTGGGCGCGGCGCAGGAGCTCGGCAGCGTGCTCGGGCCGCTGTACGGGGCGGGGATCGCGGCGACACTGGAGTGGCGCGCGATCTTCTGGATCAACGTGCCGCTGGCGGCGATCGCGATCGTGGCGGTGCAGTTCACCGTGCCGGGCGGTCGGCCGCAGGGGCCGCGTCCCGGCGTGGACGTGGTGGGCGGGCTGCTGCTGGCGGCGGGGTTGGCGCTGCTGGTGTCGGGCGTCTACAACCCGGATCCGGAGAAGTCGGCGCTGCCGTCGTGGGGGCTGCCGGTGATGGTCGCGGGCGCGGTCGTGCTCGCGGTGTTCGTGGTGTGGGAGGTCAGGGCCCGGACGCGGCTGCTGGATCTGAGCGGGGTGCGGCGCGGGCCGCTGCTGGCGACGCTGGGCGTGAGCTTCCTGTCGGGGGCGGCGCTGATGGTGACGCTGGTGGACGTGGTGCTGGTCGCCCAGACCGTGCTGAACAAGACCGAGACCGAGGGCGCGCTGCTGCTGACGCGGTTCCTGGTGGCGCTGCCGGTCGCCGCGGTGGCCGGGGGGATCATCGCGCGGCGGGTCGGCGAGCGGTGGCCGATGGCCGCGGGGATGGCCGTCTCCGCCGTCGGTTACGTGCTGATCGCGGGGTGGCCCGCGGACCTGGCGAACGCGTCGTACGGCCCGCTGCCGCGGATGGACGTCGATCTCGTGGTGACGGGGCTCGGGCTGGGCCTGGTGATCGCGCCGGTGTCGTCGGCGGTGCTGGCGTTCGTGCCGGCCGCGCGGCACGGCGTCGCGTCGGCGGCGGTGGTGGTCGCGCGGATGATGGGGATGCTGCTGGGGATCTCGGCGCTCTCGGCGTGGGGGTTCCACCGGTTCCACGTGCTGACGGCGCATCTGCAGCCGCCGCTGCCGATGCTGATGTCGAAGGCGGAGTTCGCGAAGGAGTGGGCGGTGTACAAGGCGGCGCTGCGGGACGCGCTGCGCGCCGAGTACCGGGAGATCTTCTGGATCACGGCCGGGATGTGCGTGCTGGGCGCGGTGCTGGCGCTGGCGGCCGGCGCGCGGCGGGACGGCGCGGAGCCGTCACCGGAGCCGGAGGAGAGCCTGGCCGCGCGCTGACCTCGCGTTTCGCCAAGGAATCAAGGGCCGGAAGAGATGTGGCCGGATGTGGCCATGCTCGGATGCCACCCCGCTCACACCGGGCACATTCGCCCCGTTATTCGCGCGGCGCGCGGTTAGCGTGACTTGCTCCGCCGCCTGCGCCCCGCCGGCCGGCCCGGTGGCGCGCATCCCCCCGACCCGCGCAACACGGCAGAAAGACGGTGAGCCCCCCGTGCATCGCATGAGCGGACTGGACGCCAGCTTCTACCTCCTGGAGGACGAGAACACGCCCCTGCACGTCGCCTCGGTGGTCGTGTTCGAGGGCCCGGCGCCCTCGTACGGCGACGTCGTCAGGACGATCGCCGCCAAGCTCCCGCTCGTCCCCCGGTACCGGCAGCGCGTGCGAGGTGTCCCGCTGCACCTCGGCAGGCCCGTCTGGGTGGACGATCCGCATTTCAACATCCTCTACCACGTCCGGCACACCGCCCTCCCGGCGCCCGGCAACGACGAGCAGCTGCGCAACCTGTCCGGGCGGGTGCTCGCGCAGCGCCTCGACCCGGCCAAGCCGCTGTGGGAGATCTGGCTGGTCGAGGGCCTGACCGACGGGCGCTGGGCGCTGATCGCGAAGGTGCACCACTGCATGGTGGACGGCATCGCCGGCATGGACCTGGCGACCGTGCTGTTCGACCTGTCCCCCGAGTTCGAGCAGCCGCGCGAGGGCGAGCCGTGGGAACCGGCCGCCGAGCCGTCCGACCTGACGCTGCTGGCCGACGCCGCGAGGCGCACCGTCACCCGGCCGCTGCGCCAGCTCACGGACGTGGCGCGCAGCGCGGGCGCCGTCCGGGAGGCGCACCGGCTGCGCACGTTCGCGTCCGGCCTGACCCGCGCCACGGCCCGCCTCGCGAGCCCGTCGGCGGGCTCCCTGAACGGCCCGATCTGTCCGCACCGGCGCTGGTGCTGGCAGCGGGTGCCGCTGGACGAGGTGAAGGCGGTCCGCAAAGCGCTCGGCGGGACGGTCAACGACATCGTCCTGACCGCCGTGTCCGCCGGATACCGCGACCTGCTGAACGCGCGCGGGCGGCTGGAGGACGACACCGTCGTGCGGACGGCGGTGCCGGTGTCGCACCGGGGCGCCGACGAGCGCGGCGAGCTGAACAACCGGGTCGCGGCGGTGTTCGTGAACCTGCCGGTGGGCGTGGACGACCCGCTGGAGCGGCTGCGCCGCGTCCGCGAGCAGACCGACGACGTCAAGCGCAGCAACCAGGCGGCGGGGACGCAGGCGATCACCCGGCTGACCGACACGGCCGTGGCGCCGGCCCTGCTGTCGCTGGCCGCGCGGATCCCGGTGCGGTTGCGCCAGGACATCGTCCAGACGGTCACGACGAACGTCCCCGGCCCGGACTTCCCGCTGTACGTGATGGGGCGCAGGGTCCTGGAGATGCACCCGTACGTGCCGCTGACCGGCGGCATCCGGGTCGCGACCGCGATCGTCTCCTATTGCGGGACGCTCCATTTCGGGATCACCGGCGATTTCGACGCGATGCCCGATCTGGACGTGCTGTCCAAGGGCGTGCAGGGCGGGCTGGACGAGCTCATGCGGGCGGCGGCCGACGCCCGCGGCGCGGCGCCGCAGGGCCGCTGACCCCCGCCGAGGCGATGGCCGGATCCGGCCATCGCCTCGGCATCCCCCGCCCCAGCTGGGAAAGGATTCGGGCACCGGTCATGTGCCGATCATCGAACTCGGGAATATCCTGGGAAAAGAAGAAGGTCCAGGACCTCTTGCCGGGTGGGCACACTCCCGGGAGGTGACGCAGATGCGCGGGTCCGGCATCGGCCAGGGAGGCGGGCCGCTCGTCAGGCTGCGCCGCAGGTGCGGCTGGGAGCACAACGAGCTGCGCCGCCGCATCGACCGCGTCCAGCGGCTGATCGGCCTCGGCCTGCTCCTGCTTCTGATCGGCCTGGCGCCGCCGCTGGCCCTGTGGGCCGGCACGTGGTCCTACCAGGCGGGCAGCGGCGCCGAACGCGCGGAGCGGGCGCACCGCCACCAGGTGGTCGCCACCGTGGTCTCGACCGGCGGCATCGGGTCGTCCGGCGACCGCTACATCCACGAGACGGTGCAGGCGCAATGGCCGGGCGCCGACGGGTCGATCCGCACCGGCACCCTGCCCAGCTGGAAGAAGGCCGAGGTCGGCGCGCACCGGACGATCTGGATCGACGCGAAGGGCGAGCCGACGGTGCGTCCGCGCCCGCACAGCCGCACGATCACCGACGCGGCCTACGCCGCCACGGCCGCGGTCCTCGGCGTCGCGACACCGGTGCTGCTGGCCTACGTGCTCGTCCGCCGCCGCTGCGACCGCCACCGCGACGCGCTGTGGGAGGCCGACTGGGCCCGCATGGACGCCGCCGGCCAGCGCTGAGGCGCCAGGGCGGGCGGGGAGCCGGGCCTAGTGGTCCTCGACCAGGCGGGCGGCCACGCGGTCGAGGACGGCCAGGTCCTCCGGCGGGAGCTCGTAGAGGGCGGCCGGCGGGGTGCCGAGGATGCGCTCGGCCTCGGCGGCGGCCACGCGCCCGGCGTCGGTGACGGTCACGAGCTTGGAGCGCCGGTCGGCGGGGTTCGCGGCCCGCTCGACGAACCCGCGCTCGACCAGGTCGTCCACCACGAGGGTGATGTAGGGGCGGTCGGTGACGAGCAGGTCGGCGAGGCCGCGCAGGGTGAGCGGCTCCGGCGCGGCGGCCAGCCGGCGCAGCACCTTGGTCCGGAAGAAGCTCATCCCGAGCGCCTCGGTGACCTCGGCGCGCCGGTCGCCCCGCTCCTGCATCAGCGTCCACAGGTTGCGCCAGACGCGGCGGGCGCGATCCGGCTCGGTGCCGTCCGCCGGCCGGGCCGCGGCGCCGGGGCCGGGCTGGTTCATCGGGTGGTCGCTCCCGTCACGTGGCGTCCGCCGGAGGCCGGCTCGGCGGTCTCGAACAGCGCGGCCGTCCGCTCGCCGCTGCGGGCGGCGCGGCGGCCGGTGGTGACCGCGCCGAGCACCAGCACGGCGGCGGCGCAGCCGGCCAGCACCCAGTATGCCGGGCGCGCGGCGTCCACGAAGCCCGCACCGCCGGACCGGCCGCCGGACGTGCCGGCCGCCAGCACCGCGCCGATCACCGCGACGCCGAGCGCGTTGCCGATCTGCCGGCTGGTCGAGGCGATCGCGGCGGCGACGCCGGCCTGCGCGCGCGGCATCCCGGACACCGCGGTGTTGGTGATCGGCGAGTTGACCATGCCGAACCCGATGCCGAACAGCACGTAGGCGAGGAACAGCGTGACGTTGCGGGTCTCGGCGTCGAAAACCGCCATGAGCAGGGCGCTGGCGAGCGTGGCGGCGCCGGCGATGACCAGCGGAAGGCGCGGGCCGCGGCTGCCGACCAGGCGTCCCGACAGCGGCGCGAACACCGCGCTCATCGCGGCCATCGGCAGCAGGTAGAGGCCGGCGTGCAGGGCCGACAGCCCGCGGACGTCCTGCAGGTAGAGGGCGTTGAGGAACATGAAGCCGCCGAACGCGGCGAACATCGACACCGCGATCACGGTCGCCCCGGTGAACGGGACGCTGCGGAAGAAGCGCAGGTCGATCAGCGGTTCGGGGGCGCGCAGCGCGTGCCGGACGAACCCGGCCAGCGACAGCGCGGCGGCGAGCGCGGCGCCGAGGACGGCGGGGTCGCCCCAGCCGCGGCCGGGCCCCTCGATGATCGCGTACGTCAGGGCGCCGAGCAGCACGATCATGAAGACCTGGCCGGCCGGGTCGGCGCGGCGCGGCCGCTCGGCCCGCGACTCGGGCACGAACACGGCGGTCAGCGCGAGCGCGGCGAGGCCGATCGGCACGTTCAGCCAGAAGATCGAGCGCCAGCCGACGGAGTCGACCAGCACGCCGCCGACCAGCGGGCCCATCGCCATGCTGAGCCCGACGACGGCGCCCCACACGCCGATGGCGCGGGCGCGCTCGCGGGGCTCGGTGAACACGTTGGTGATGATCGACATGGCGACCGGGTTGAGCATCGAGCCGCCGACGGCCTGCACGACGCGGGCGGCGACGAGCCAGCCGAGCGACGGGGCGAGGCTGCACAGCACCGAGCCGAGCACGAACAGCGCGAGCCCGGTCTGGAAGACGCGGCGGCGGCCGATCCGGTCGGCGGTGGAGCCGGCGAGGATCAGCAGGGAGGCGAGCACGATGAGGTAGGCGTCGATGGTCCACTGCAGGCCGGACACCGAGCTGTGGAACTCGCGCCGCAGCGTGGGCAGCGCGACGTTGAGGATGGTGTTGTCCAGGCTGACGATGAGCAGGCTCATGCAGCAGATGGCCAGCACCAGCATCCGGCGGCGGGGGGTGAGGTCGGTCAAGCGGGCTCCAATCGTTGTACCCCTATAACCGTTATAAGCGTACAACTATTTCTGGATGCCGCCCGACATTCCGCTCGTGTCCCTCATCACGCCACGGACGTCCCGGTCACGAGGCGCGTGCGTCCTCCACGGCACGGACGCCCCCGGCGGCGGCAGGTGCGTCCTCGGCGTCGCGCGCGCCCTCGCCACTGCGCGCGTCCTCGGCCGCACGGGCGAGACGGGCGGCGCGCGCGGCGGGCACGACCAGCGGCGTCCCGGTCTCCGGGCACTCGATCACCCGGCACGGGAGCCGGAACACCTCCTCGACCAGCTCGGCCGTCACCACCGTCCCCGGCTCGCCCTCCGCCACGATCGCGCCGTCCCGCATCGCGATCATGTGGGTGGCGTACCGCGCGGCGTGGTTCAGGTCGTGCAGGACGGCGACGACGGTGCGCCCCTCCTCGTGCAGCCGGGCGCACAGGTCCAGCACCTCGATCTGGTGCGCGATGTCGAGGTAGGTCGTCGGCTCGTCCAGCAGCAGCAGCGGCGTCTCCTGCGCGAGCGCCATCGCGATCCACACCCGCTGCCGCTGCCCGCCCGACAGCTCGTCCACCGGACGGTCCGCCAGCGCGGCCACCCCGGTGGCCTCCATCGACTCGGCGACCACCCGCTCGTCCTCGCGGGACCACTGCCGCAGCAGCCCCTGGTGCGGGTACCGGCCGCGCGACACCAGGTCGGCGACCGTGATCCCCTCCGGCGCGATGGACGACTGCGGCAGCAGCCCGAGCGTGCGCGCCAGCTTCTTGGCGGGCCAGCCCGCGATCGGCTCGCCGTCCAGCACGACCGTGCCGGACGCGGGCTTGAGGATGCGCGCGAGCGCCCGCAGCAGCGTCGACTTGCCGCACGCGTTCGGCCCGACGATGACGGTGAACGAGCCGTCCGGCACCGTCACGTCGAGGTCCCGCGTGATGGTGCGCTTGTCGTAGGCGAGGGTGAGGCCCGAGCCGCTGAGCCGCGCGTTCGCGTCCTTCATCAAATCCGTCCCGTCTTGCGTTGGGTCACCAGGAGCCAGACCAGGTATCCGCCGCCGAGCAGCCCGGTCACCACGCCGACCGGGAGCTGGTGGCCGGTGAACGCGCGCTGCGCGGCCCAGTCGGCGGCCACCAGCAGCGCCGCGCCCATGCACATGGACGGCAGCAGGTTGGGGCCGGGCGTGCGGGTCAGCCGGCGGGCCAGCTGCGGCGCGGTCAGCGCCACGAACGACACCGGCCCGGCCGCCGCCGCGGCGAACGAGGTGAGCAGCACGGCCGCCGCCAGCATGATCAGCCGGGCCCGCTCGATCGGCACACCGAGGCCGTGCGCCGCGTCGTCGCCCATCTCCAGCATCCGCAGGGCGCGCCCGCAGCCGATCACCACGAGCGGGCCGAGCACGGCGAGCGCGACGAGGACGGGCGCCGCGTCGGCCCAGTCCCGGCCGTCCAGGCTGCCGGTCAGCCACAGCACGGCGCGCGCCGCGTCGGTGATCTTCGCCTGGGTGAGCAGGTAGCCGTTCACGCCGGTGAGGATCGCGGCGACGCCGATGCCGACGAGGATCAGCCGCTGCCCGTGCGCGCCGTGCCGTCCGGCCACCGCGTACACGACCGCGCCGGTGAGCAGCCCGCCGGCGGCGGCGCCCGCCGCGACGGCCGCGCTGCCGCCGCCGGTCAGCACGATCACCGCGAGCACGCCGGTCGCCGCGCCCTGGCTGAAGCCGAGCACGTCGGGGCTGCCGAGCGGGTTGCGGGTCAGCGACTGGAAGATCGCGCCGCCCAGCCCGAGCGCGGCGCCGACCGCGAGCCCGGCCACCGCGCGGGGCAGCCGGATCTCGTTCACGATCAGCGAGTCGGCGGGCGAGCCGTTCCCGAGTAGCGTCGCCACGACGTCGGCGGGGCTCATCGGGAAGTCGCCGCTGCCGATCAGCAGCACGCCGACGCCCAGCGCGACGGCCAGGCAGACGACGGCGACGGCGAGCGCGCGCGGGCGGAACCGCAGTGACAGCCCATTCGGGGTTCTGATGACGGCGGGCTTCATGCCGCGACCGCCTTGCTGCGCGGACGGCGGACGAAGTAGAGGAACACCGGCCCGCCGGCCACCACCATGACGATCCCGACCTGGAGTTCGGACGGCCGGACGACGACGCGTCCGAGCACGTCCGCGGCCAGCATCAGCGCGGGCGCGAGCACCGCGCAGTAGGGCAGCAGCCAGCGCAGGTCGGGCCCGGTGAGCGCGCGGACGAAGTGCGGCACCATCAGCCCGACGAAGATGATCGGCCCGCAGGCCGCCGTCGCCGCGCCGCACAGCAGCGTGACCGTGCCGATCGCGACGATCTTGGCCCGTCCGGGCCGGGCGCCGAGCGCGCGCGCCGCGTCCTCGCCCATCGCCATGGCGTTGAGCGGGCGCGCCAGCAGCAGCGCGAGCACGAGGCCGACGGCGACGAACGGCGCGACCTTCTCGACCGTGGACGTCTGCGCGGCGGCGAGCGAGCCGACCGTCCAGAACCGCATCCGGTCGAGCGACGCGGTGTCGAGCAGCTGGACGGCGTTGACGTAGGAGTACAGCGCGGCGTTGAGCGCGGACCCGGCGAGCGCGAGCCGCGCGGGCGTCGCGCCGCGCCCGCCGCCGACCGCGTACAGCAGGACGGCCACCGCCCCGGCGCCCGCGAACGCGAACCACACGAACCCGGCGAACGACACGACGCCGAGGAACGAGATCGCGGACACGACCGCGGCGGACGCGCCCGCGTTGATGCCGAGGAGCCCGGGATCGGCGAGCGGGTTGCGGGTCAGCGCCTGCATCACCGCGCCGGCCAGCCCGAGCGCGACGCCGGCGAGCAGCCCGAGCAGGGTGCGCGGCAGCCGCATCTGGTGGACGACGGTGTACGAGCCCGAGCCGCTGTGGACGAGCCCGTCCCACGCCTGCCCGATCGACAGCGGTTTCGCGCCGACCGCGAGGCTCACCATGACGACGGCCAGCAGCAACACGGCCGCCGCCACGAGCCCTAACGCCCGGGCGGAGCGGCGCCGCACGGGCTCCCGCGCGGGCGCGTCGGGCACGTCGGGCACGCGCGCCGGGGCCGTCGGCTGCGGGGTTCTGGTCAACGGCACTGGCTGGCTCCGGGGGGACGGACGGGGGCTGCGGGCGCCCCCTGCCACTGGACAACGACTTAGGTTAGGTTAACCTAAGCCGCCATCGGGCCGGAATCCGGCCATCAGGTTCGATCGGAGAAGAGCAGCCGAAATGTGGACATCCCCCTCGCCCCGTCTCACCCGCCGCGGCTTCCTCGGCGCCGGCGGCGCCGTCGCCGTCGGCGCCCTGATCAGCGCGTGCGGCGGCAGCGGCGACGGCGAGGCGTCCCCGTCCGGCGGCGCCTGGAGCTTCACCGACGACCGCGGCACCGCCGTGAAGCTCAAGGCTCGCCCGCAGCGCGTCGTCGGCTACGTCGGCGCCCTCGCCGCCCTCTACGACTTCGGCGTGGACCGGCAGCTCGTCGGCGTCTACGGGCCGACGAAGCTCAAGGACGGCAAGCCCGACCCGCAGGCCGGGAACCTGCCCGTCGACCGCCTGACGATCATCGGCAACGCCTACGGCGAGTTCAACATCGAGAAGTACGCCTCGCTCCGCCCCGACCTGCTCGTGGACAACATGTTCGTGCAGAACGAGCTGTTCTACGTCCCGGCGGAGAGCAAGGACAAGATCTACGCCCTCGCGCCGCAGGCCGCGATCTCCACCGGCGCGGTGCCGCTGCTCAAGCCGATCGAGCGGACCGCCGCGCTCGCCGCCGCGCTCGGCGCCGACCTGAAGTCCGCCAAGGTCACCGCCGCCAAGGCCCGGTTCGACAAGGCGGTCGAGTCGCTGCGCGCCGCCGTGAAGGCCAACGCCGGGCTGAAGGTGCTCGCCGCGTCCGCAAGCCCCGACCTCTTCTACGCCTCCAGCCCGGCCAAGAACACCGACCTCATCTACTTCAAGCAGCTCGGCCTCGACCTCGTCGTCCCGGACAAGCTCGACAAGGACGGCTACTTCGAGAGCCTGAGCTGGGAGAACGCCGACAGGTACAAGGCCGACGTCATCATGCTCGACAGCCGCACGCAGGCCCTGCAGCCCAAGGACCTCGGCTCCAAGCCGTCCTGGAAGGACCTGCCCGCGGTGAAGGCCGGCCAGGTCGTCCCCTGGCAGCCCGAGCCCCGCTTCTCCTACGAGGGCTGCGCCCCGATCATCGAGGCGCTCGCCGCCACCGTCCGATCCGCGAAGAAGACCGGCTGACCCGCCGAGAGGCCCCGCGCCCACCGAAAGGCAGTGTGATGAGGACACCCAGCCACCCGTACGCCTTCTTCGACCTGCACGTCCTTCGCTCCGCGCCGCTCGGCCCCTCGATGGTGCGCGTCACCTTCGGCGGGACGTGCCTGGACGGCGAACCCGGCGGCTTCGTCTCCGGCGGGCGCGACCAGCGGTTCAAGATCTTCCTGCCGCACCCGCACCAGGACGCGCCCGTCATGCCGGCCGACTGGTCGCCGGACACCTGGTTCGCCGACTGGCGCGCCCTCGACCCCGCCGAACGCGGCATCATGCGGTCCTACACCGTGCGGGCGCAGCGCCCCGGCGAGCTCGACGTCGACTTCGCGCTGCACCCCGGCGGGACGTCCGGCCCCGCGTCAAGCTGGGCGTCGGCCGCCGCCCCCGGCGACCGCGTGGTCGTGCTCGGCCCGACCGGGCCCGACAACGGCGGCTGCGACTTCCGCCCGCCGGACGGCCGGCCCGTGGTGATCGCGGGCGACTTCACCGCGCTCCCGGCCATCGCCGGGAACCTCGGCTGGCTGCCCGCCGGGGCGCCCGCGCGGGTGTTCGTCGAGACCCCGCACCCGGACGACCGCCAGGACCTGCCGACCGCGGCCGACGCGGAGATCGGCTGGGTCTCCCCCGGCGGCCTGCTCGACGCCGTCCGCGGCTCATCGCTCCCGGACGACGCGTACGCGTGGATCGCGGGCGAGTCCGCCACCGTGAAGGCGCTGCGCCGGCACCTGGTGAAGGAGCGCGGCATCGACCGCCGCTCCGTCACCTTCACCGGCTACTGGCGGCGCGGCGCCACCGAGGAGGACCTGCTCGCCGAAGCGGTCGCCGGCTCCGCCACCGAGGGGTGATCACGGCGGCGGCAGGACGCCGTGCTCGATCGCGGTCATCACCGCCGCCGTCCGGTCCGACACACCGAGCTTGGCGAACACCCGCAGCAGGTGCGTCTTCACCGTCGCCTGCCCGATGAACAGCCGCCCGCCGATCTCGGCGTTCGTCAGCCCCCGCGCGACCAGCGCGAGGACCTCCGCCTCCCGTGCCGACAGCACGGGAGGCGCGGGCGCCTCGCGCGCCGCGCTCAACCGCGCCGACACCGATGGCGCCAGCACCGTCCGGCCCGCCGCGACGTCCCGGATCGCGGCGGCCAGATCCGCGCGGGACGCGTCCTTCAGCAGGTAGCCCGCCGCGCCCGCCCGGACGGCGCGGACGATGTCCGCGTCGTCCTCGAACGTCGTCAGCACCAGCACCCGGTGCGCCGGGCCGAGCCGCTCGATCGCGCTCACCCCGTCCCCGCCGGGCATCCGCAGATCCATCAGGATCACGTCGGGCCGCACCCGCGGCACCAGCGCGACCGCCTCGTCGCCGCTCGCCGCCTCCGCCGCCACCTCCAGGCCGGGCTCGGCCGCGAGCATCCCGCGCAGCCCCTCCCGGACGATCGGATGGTCGTCCACGATCATCACGCGGAGCACGGCAGCACCGCCTCGACCACGGCGCCCTCACCGGCGCCGCCGCGCACCGCGAGGTCGCCGCCCGCCTGCTCGACGCGCCCGCGCATGCCGCGCAGCCCGAACCCGGACGCGACCGCCTCCGGGTCGAAGCCCCGGCCGTCGTCGGCGACCGTCAGCCGCACTGCGTCCCGCCCGTACACCAGCGACATCCGCACCGACGTCGCGCCCGCATGCTTGCGGACGTTCGCCAGCGTCTCCTGCGCCACCCGCAGCAGCACCACCTCCACCGCCGGGCCGAGCGGCCGCTGCTCCCCCTCCACGTCCATGTCGACGGGCAGCGCGAAGTCGGCGGCCAGCCGCCGCAGCGCCTCCACCAGCGACCCCCGCGCCAGCGCGGGCGGCGCCAGCGCCGCGACCAGCCCGCGCGTCTCGGCGAGGTTCTCCCGCGCGGTCCGCGCCACCAGCTCCAGATGCCGGTTCGGCCCGACCTCCGCCTCGGCCGCCTGCACCAGCATCACGATGCCGGTGAACCCCTGCGCGATCGTGTCGTGGATGTCGCGGGCGAGCCGCTCCCGCTCGGCGAGCACCCCCGCCTCCCGGCTCACCTCCGCCAGCTCGCCGCGGGTGCGGTCCAGCTCGTCGATCAGCCGGGCCCGCTCCCGGTTCTGCGCGCTGAGCCGGCCGATGAACGTGGCGAGCAGCCCGCTGCACGCGACGGCCACCAGCATCATCACCAGTGTCAGCGTCACCCCCGCGCCGGACGCCACCATCGTCGACCCGATCGCCCCGGAGAACAGCACCACCATCAGCACGAAGCCGCGGGCCGTGCCGTAGACCATGTAGACCTGCGGCGCCAGCGCGGCCAGCCCCGTCGACGTCACCGGCGCCAGCAGCGTCGCCGGCACGAACATCAGCACCAGCGCCGCCGCGTACAGCCGGCACCCGGGGCGCCGCTCCTCGCGGGACCGCAGCGCCTTCCGGCCCACCGCCGCGTACGCCACGCCGAGCAGCACCAGCAGCATGACCGCCGCCGCCTTCCGGCCCGGCGGCAGCCCGTCCGCCGCCGTCGCCGCGATCGTGCCGACCAGCACCAGTGCGAAGTAGGCGTCCCAGAACGGGTACGACCGGTACCAGACGTTCTCCGCCCTCGCCACGCCCGCGTCGAAACCGCTCATGACCTGCCCGCCTTCCCGGCGTGCCACGCGGCCCGCACTGTCCACCGACCGGTGGATGGTACTGCCGCCCCGCCCCCGGAAGCATGGCGGGCATGAACAACAACCCCGTCCGGACCGCCCTGTTCGCCCTCACGATGCTCTACGGGCTCCTCATCGCGCTCCTCGCCATGCTGGACTTCTCCGCCCTCGGGCTCGTCGCCGCCATCGGCGGCGTGCTGCTCGGCCTCGGCTGGGCGTTCGCCGGCCGCTTCACCCGCGGCCGCGCCTGACCGCCCGCCTTCCGCGCGGACGCCTCGCAGGGACGGCGTCCGCGCCGGTCACGGCCACCGGCCCTCGGCGAACAGCCCGATCAGCGCCGCGTGCGACAAGGGCCTGGTCAGATCGTCCACGTCCCCGTTGACCGTGTAGTCGAGCAGCACGACCTCTCCGAGGCGCCGCAGATCCTCGACCAGGTCCGCGACCTCGTTCTCCAGCACCCACCGGTACGCGGGCAGGTAAATCTCCCGCCGCGCCCGCCCGTACGGCAGCAGCTCGTCCCCGTCGAGGCCCGCCCGGTGCCCGCGCACCGGCCCGTACCTGCGGACCGTCCGCTTGATCCCCCGCATCGAGGTCACCGCGAGCCTGGACGCGTCCACGTCCGCGCCGTCGAACACCTTCAGCGCCTGCCAGATCCCCTCCACCGACGCCGCCGTCACCCCGCCGGAGAACGGCACCGGGATGCCCCCGTGCGGGTAGAACGGGCTGAACCGCACCCACGGCTCCGGCCCGCGCGACGTCACGTCCAGCACCACCGCCCCGGGCCACTGCGCCACCACCGACTCCCGCGCCCGCCGCCGACTCGCCACATGAATCCCCACACCCGCAGGCTCCCACCCACCACCGACAATCCACCGCCGGACGCGGAGGGCTCAGCCGAGGTCGTGTCCGCCGTCCTTCACCCGCCGCGCGAACGCCCGCCACTCGGCGGCCGAGAACACGAGCGCAGGCCCATCCGAGTCTTTGGAGTCCCGCACCCCTACGTCCGCGGTGAGAGCCGCCACCTCGACGCATTGGCCACCGGTGTCCGTACTGCGGCTGCTCTTACGCCACTGGACCCCCGACGCGTTGCGGATGCTCACAGAGCCTCCAAAATCTCATGAAGCAACATCAGGGACTCGTCGGTGGACAGGGCAGCACCTCTGATCAGGTCGAGACGGTGCGCATATGCCCGCACGACGTCCTTCCGCTCGATCAACTGCCCACCCACATGCCCTTCAACGTATGCGGCATCGGTCTCCTCGTCGAGACTCAGGATCGTGAACGCTCCCGGGAGGCCCGCGTACGCACCCTTGCTGCTCGGGACTATCTGCAGCGTGATGTTCAGCAGGTCGGCCAGGTCGATCAAGTGCTGGATCTGGCCGCGCATGACCTCCGGACCGCCGATCGGCCTCCTGAGGGCGTACTCGTCGAAGACCACAACGACATGGCAGGCGTCCTGCCCTTCGAGGATGCTCTGCCGGGCGAGCCTGGTCGCAACCAATTCCTCGATCTCCTCCGGATGCCGTCCCGCCTTCAGTTGTTCATACGCGTAGTCCCGCGTCTGGAAGAGGCCGGTCACCACCATGGCCTCGAACATGTAGATCGCTCGAGCCGCGGCCTCGCGTTGCAAGAACTCAGCGAACCCGGGAGGCAGAACCTGCAACTGCCCGAGATCCTGAATCCATTCCCAGATGCGCTGGAATGACCCTTTCGTCTCGAAGAAGGTGTCGCAGTCCTTGGCGAAGTTCTCGGACGGGGCGCTGGTGCCGCTCTCGATCTGACCGATCCGCTGGGGCGAGTATCCGAGTCTCGCCGCGAGCTGAGGGCGTCCGAGATCTGCCGCATCACGGCATGCGCGCAGCTCGGCGGCGAAGTACTCGACGGGGTTCTTCGGGATTCCGAGGTCGCGGGGACGTCGGGGCATCGTTGCCTCCTGGGGGGTCGGAAACCACCGTCGGCATTCCCTCAGCCCCGGCGGCTTTCCCGGCATGTCCGTCCTGCTCTCCCTCGAAGATAAGACGGCCAAAGAAAACCGTGAAGCAATTATCGAAAGAAAACCGGCCTGCTTTCTTTCGTTCGACGGATAATCCCAGCGAAAGTCGACTCATAGGACCAAAACGATCCGGCGACCGTTCTCCGGACGCGTCCAGGCGCTCTCGACGTCGGCGAGCGGCACGGCCTCGGCGGCAAGGACGATCTCGCCCTCGGCCACGAGGCCGAGCATCCGGTCGAACGCGGCCGCCGCCTCCTCGATCGACGGTGAGCCGCCCGTCCCGCTGCCGACCACCTCGACGCGCGCGGCGCGCAGCGCCATGGCGGGGATCTCCGCCGCCTCGCCCGCCGACATGCCGACCAGGATGTATCGGACGCGCCGGTCGTTGCCGCGCGACAGCGCCGCGAACGCGGCCTCCGCCGGCGCGCCCCACAGGTAGTCGACGACCAGGTCGTACGGCCCGTGCGCGGCGATGTCCTCGGCCACCTCGTCCTTCGGGCGGTCGAGCCGGACCACGGCGTCCGCACCGTGCTCGGCCAGCGCGTCGAGCGCCGCCCGGTCGCGTCCGGCCGCGACCACCCGCGCCCCTTCCCGCTTCGCCACCTGCACAGCGATCCGTCCGGACGCTCCGGTGGCGCCGAGAACCAGCACCGTCTTCCCCGGGCCCGCCCCGCCCTCCCACACGACCGTTTTCCACGCCGCGCCGCCGGGATTCAGCAGGGCCGCCGCCGTCACGTCGTCCACACCGTCCCGGACCGGGAACCACATGCCGCGCCGCACCAGCGCCCGCTCGGCCATCCCGCCGTACGGCGCCACCGGGCCGAAGAACGCCACCCGAGTGCCGTCCTCCAGCCGACCCACCCCGTCCGCGCCCACTACCTGCGGGAACTCCGTCGGGCTCGCGGGGTGCAGCCCCTTGGCCCACCACCGGTCGAACGGCTTCAGCGCAGCCGCGCCCACCGTCACGACCGCCTCGCCCTCTCCTGCCACCGGCGCGGGGAAGGTCCCGTAGCACGGCGCCTCCCCGATCCCGTGCAGCACCGCCGCCCGCATGACGTCCGGCATGGACCCTCCCCCTATTCCGTTCATTTTGAACGGAATGCTAGCCGAGGATCCGTGCATAATGAACGGGATGGCGGACGAGGACTACTACGACGTCTGGCTCGACATGCTCGGCCGGACCTCCCGGCCGCGTTTCGTCGCGCTGATCCTCGACCTCGCCGGCGTCGCCCTCGACCCGGACCTGTGCCGCTACCTCATCCACCTCGACCTGCGCGGTCCGACCGGCGTGCTCGACCTCGCCGAGCTCGTCGACCACAACCACCCGAAGGTCAGCCGCTCCCTGGCCCGCCTTGAGGAACTCGGCCTGGTCGCCCGCGCCTCCGCACCTCATGACCGTCGCGTCAAGACGGCCGAGCTCACACCCGAGGGCCGCCGCGTGGTCGAATCGATCAACCAGGGCCGCCGGAGGCTGCTGGAGAAGGCGTTCGCCGGCTGGAGCGACCGCGACCGCGCCGACCTGGCGCGACTCACCCGCCGCTTCTCCGACAACGTGCAGGCCCTGATCGACGCCCGCGACACACCGCCGGACGCCTAGCGGCGGCTCACTGCGAACCGGACGGCGCGCGGCTCAGGTCGACGACGCAGAAGAGGTTGCCGTCAGGGTCGGCGAGGACGACGAAGTCCGGGTCCGGCGGGTACAGGTCCCAGTCGACCCGGCTCGCCCCGAGCCCGACCAGCCGCTCGACCTCGTCCCGCTGCTCGGCCGTGCTGTCCACGAACAGGTCGAGGTGCAGGCGCGGGCGGGGCTCGGGGGGCGACTCGCTGAGCATCAGCCCGAGCGCCCGGCCCGACCCGTCCGCGTGGTTCAGCGTCCGCCAGATCGAACTCTCGAACTCCGGCGTCGCCACCAGGTTCAGCGCGGCCGTCCAGAACGCCACGGCACGGGGAAGGTCAGCGACACCGATCACGGGAAAGCCCAGCCTCAGCATGACTCCGAGTCTAGGAGCCCCCGGATCCGTGGCGCCGCGCCCCTCCCCCGGTGTATGCATGGGGCCAAATGGATATCGAGGATCTCTCGGACGCGGAGCGCGCGGTCTGGGACGCGTTCCCGCGCGCGGGCAAGGTCGATCTCACGGGAACCGGGGAGGCGGTCCGGGGCGAGGTCCTCGCGGCGCTCCTGCTCGGCGCCCGGCCCCCCGACGCCGGCCAGGTCCCCGCACTGCGGCTCACGGGCGCCCGCGTCACCGGCGTCCTCGACCTGTCCTTCGCCGAAGTGCGGTACGCGGTGCTGCTGCGCGACTGCGTGTTCGACGAGCCCCTCGACCTGTACGCGGCCCGGCTGCGGCAGTTCAGCCTCGCCGGCTCGCGACTCCCCGCCCTGCGCGCCTCGGACGCCCAGGTCGACGGCCTGCTCTGGCTGCGCGACTGCCGCGTCGACGGCACGCTCCAACTCGTCGGCACCCGGATCGAGGGATCGCTGTCGCTGCGGTCGGCGCGGTTCACCGGCGGGGACGTCCACGCGGACGCCGCGACCATCGTCCGCAACATCGACGCCACCGACGTCGACGTCACCGGCGAGGTCATGCTGCGCGGCACCCATGTCGGCGGCACCTGCGTCCTCGACGGCGCGCGCCTGTCCAACCCCGGCGCGGTGGCGCTGAACGCCGACGGGATCGACCTGCCGTCCGGGCTGTTCGCGCACGGCCTCACCGCCGAGGGCACGGTGCGCCTCCCGGACGCGCGGATCGGCCGCCGTCTCGTCCTGACCGCCGCGCGGCTGTCCGACCCCGGCGGCACCGCCCTCGACGCCGACCGCGCCCGCATCGACGGGGCCGCCGTCCTCGACGCGGGGTTCCGCGCCGAAGGCAAGGTCAGCATGCGCTCCGCGGTCATCGGCGGCACCCTCCTGCTCAGCGGCGCCGACCTCGACGCCCCCGGCGACACGGCCCTGAACGCCCGCCTGATCAGCATCGGCAGCAGCCTGCGCGCCACACCCGGCTTCCACGCGCGCGGCCGGACCTGCCTGGACAGCGCCACCGTCCAGGGCTCGATCGACATCGCCGGCGCGCGCCTCACCGACCCCGGCGGCCAGGCCCTGAGCCTGTGCCGCGCCCAGGTGACCGGCGGCCTGTCCGGTCAGGGCCTGACCGCCGAGGGCGAGATCCGCCTGCTCGACTCCGTCATCGGGGCGAGCGTCGAACTCGACGGCGCGCACCTGTCCAACCCCGGCGGCCGATCGCTCACCGGCTACGGCCTGACCGTCAGCGGCGTCCTGAACTGCTGCGACGGCTTCACCTCCGCCGGACGCCTGTCGCTCGCCGGCGCCCGCGTCGGCGAACTCAGCTTCGACGACGCGACGATCAGCGGCTTCGGCGACCTCGCCCTCGGCCTCCGGCGCGTGCGGGCGGAGATGCTCTGGTTCTCCCGCTGCACCCTCACCGACGGGACGGTCGACCTGAAGCACGCCCGCATCGAGGTCCTCCGCGACGACCCCGCGCGCTGGCCGGCCCGTCCCCAGCTCGACGGGTTCGTCTACCAGACCATCGACAAGCCCGGCCCGCTCGCCGCCCGCCTCGCCTGGCTGGACGCCGCCGACGGCTACCACCCGCAGCCCTACGAGCAACTCGCGACCGTCTTCCAGGGCATGGGCCGCGACGCCGAGGCCCGCACCGTCCGCCTGGCGAAACAACGCCGCCGCCGGCGCTCGCTCCCCCGCCCGGCCCACCTCTGGGGCCTCGCACAGGACTGGACCGTCGGCTACGGCTACCGCCCGCTCCGCGCCGGAATACTGCTGGCCGCCCTCCTGGTCCTCGGAACCGTGCTCTTCGCCGCCCACCACCCCGTCCCCCTCAAAAAGGACGAGGCCCCCGCCTTCAACCCGTTCCTCTACACCCTCGACCTGCTCCTACCGATCATCAGCTTCGGCCAGGAACCCGCCTTCAACCCCCGAGGCCCCTACCAATGGCTGGCCGCCGCCCTCATCGCCTCCGGCTGGATCCTCGCCACCACCATCGCCGCCGGCATAACAAGAGTCCTCTCCCGCCAGTAACGGCGCTTGAGGAGATGGGCACCTGGGTCTACATCCGCGGCTGGCTCGAGTTCTACGGCCAGGAAACCGAAGCCAGACGGCGAAGGCTGGACCTTCCCTGAAAGGCGGACGGCTCGACGCGGCCTGCTACACCCGCGCCATCCGCGCGAACACCGGCCTCGCCCAGATCCGCAAGATCGCCGCCCTCCCCGCGACCGACGAAGACGACGACCGCCCCGCTACGACTACTTGGCGCAGTAGCGCTCGCCGCCCGTCCCCACTCGCTGGGCACTCAGCGCTTGGTCTCGTACCTGGTCATGACCACGCCGTCGGGGAACGTCCGGGTCTCCACCAGGGTCAGGTTCACCCAGTTGTCCAGCGCCGTGAAGAACGGTGTGCCGCCCCCCACCAAGACCGGTGCGGTGGCCAGCACGTACTCGTCGATCAGCCCGGCCCGCATCGCCGCTGCGGCGAGTGTGGCGCCGCCGATGTCCATGGGGCCGCCGTCCTCGGCCTTGAGCCGGGTGATCTCGGCGACCGCGTCGCCGGTGACCAGGCGGGTGTTCCAGTCGACCGTGCTGATCGTGGAGGAGAACACCACCTTCGGCATGTCCTGCCAGCGGCGGGCGAACTCGACCTCCGCCGGTGTGACGCCGGGCTGCTGGTCGGCGGTCGGCCAGTGGGAGCTCATCGTCTCCCACAGCTTGCGCCCGTAAAGCGCCAGGCCCGTCGCCCCCACCCGGTCGGACCACCACTGGAACAGCTCGTCGCTCGGCACGCTCCAGCCGAGGTCGCCGCCGGGCGCGGCAACGTAGCCGTCCAGGGACACGTTCATACCGAAGGTCAGTTTCCGCATGGCGCAGCCTCCCGTGAGCCGGTATTCCGCGTACAGACCAGCCCGGCGCGAAAAAATCATCGGCCAAGCCCCACCAAGGCCCGCTTGACCACGCCAGCAGCTACTGCGCACAGAACGAAACCCTGCCAACCGGCGCCAGCCTGCCCCCGTAACCGGCGCCCAAGCAGAGGCGGAGGGCCAAGCTCAGTTGCGGCACTCACTCGTGTCGATCACGGGGACGAGCAGCCGGGTGGCTCCCCGACTGGCTCCCCCGGACGTCAAAAGGCCCCGGTTCCTTGATCGGAACTGGGGCCTGACCTGTGTCTTCTTCGGGCGTAAGGAAGCTCCCGCGATTGGACTCGAAGCATCTAAGGCCGCGCCTCAGCAAGCGGCACTGTCGTTCAACCGGCCGCCGAACGTCCCCGAAGGTCCGCCGAGGTCCGTGCCGTGTCGCACCAGTCGTCAAGCAGTTCGTCAGGCACGCAACCTCCCTCCGGGAGAGATCAGTCCAGCCCTGGCAGGCCGCGGGCGGCCGGATGCCACGCATAGACATCGAGAGGCCCTGGTCATCTTCATGATGACCAGGGCTTTTCTGCTTCTGCCCTGAGACTGCCGAGAGGGGACTCCTCCCTGGCATCCCTGACAGCATCCCTGCCTGAGGCCCGCACTCGGCCCCTGCCCAACGAGCAGCCGGCAGCAATCACGGCAATTGTCGGTCGATACAGGGATAATCGAAGGATGGAGCCCGACGACTTCTTTGAGGGCGACGGCTGGCACAGACGCCTTGACCTTGCTCTTCTCCGACTCCTCCGCAGAGGCCCGTTGGACGACGTAAGCGACCTGGATGCCGCCCTGGGCCTGACGCGGCTGGCTCAGGAGGGGTTCGAGCAGCTCGCCCGCTTCGGGCAGCGTCTGGACGACGATGGGATAGCTGAGGTTCTCCAAAGTCAGCGTGTAGTACTGCGGCGGCTCGGGATTGACTTTCGTTTCCCAATTTACGACTTCCGGGCTTTCGGTCGCTACTGCGAGGAACATCAGTTCGCAACTTGGGATCACAGCCCCTTGATTGATGAGTTCTTTGCGCCAGTGCTGGCACGCCTAACAGAGTTAGACACTTTGCGAAGCCAAGGCGACATTTTCCCGATTCCCGCCAGACGCATAACCGAGGTTACTCGTCGGCGCATCATAGAATCACTCAGGGTTACCAGCGACGCATGGCAGGGATTAAACTGGCTAGGTCCCATGCTTAACGAAGTGGAATTTCTTGACCGCATATATGATCTAGACTCTCTTCCTAGTTGCGACTCGCGCTTCCTGACCGCCCGAAGCGACATCTATCAGCATTGCATCAACAATCCCGAGGACTTGCCTAGCGACTGGATTTTTCATGACTGGCGATTTGGGCTATCGGATAACGATGATTCGCTTCTAAAGTTTTTGGCTACAATGCTTCACCCTGAAGTTCGCCCCGACGTGGAAGAAGCAGAAAGACTGCGTACCTGCTTTAATGAAGTCTTGCGGCACGATGGCTATGAGATCGTTCCGGTTGAGTGGATCAGCGGAGCGCCGGTTTTCGGTGCTCGCAGGCTCGGCGGCGTCACGCTTGGTGCTGTGAAGCAGCTCGTCTTCGCCGCTGACGGGCCAAAGCCGAAGATCGTGCTTGCCGATCTCCCCTCTGGGGACATCCGCATCACTGAGAACGAAAAGTACTGTCTCGTCTATGACCGACCGATCAAGGGCACTGGGCTTACTTGGGGTGACCTAATTACTTGGTGGCGAGAGCGGAAACCTTTCGCGAAGGATGTGCTTGGCGTCGATGTAGGCCGTGACCTGTGGCGACGGCTCTACAAATCTCTACACAAACTTCCGGAGGCGATCGATCAAAAGAAGAGGAGTCCCGAGCAACTGCTTTTCCACACGTACACCGACATGTTCCCGATCAGCGACACCGGGTCCCAATACCCCGCTCTGGTGCCGCAAGTGTATGTGCATTACGACCCACAGACCCGCAAGCAGCGCGGCGGCGCCGATAGCGTGCTTGGGCGTGAACGCATGGACTTTCTTCTCCTGCTTTCGCACGGCGTCCGTGTTGTGATAGAGGTGGACGGCAAACAGCACTATACTGACAGCAAGGGCCGTGGATCGCCTCGCCTTTATGCCAAGATGGTGGCCGAGGATCGATCTCTCCGACTCAAGGGCTACGAAGTATACCGCTTCGGTGGACAAGAACTGTCTGGAGATGAACCCGAGAATGCTGCAATGCTGAAAGAATTCTTCGCCGACCTGTTCGACAGATACAAAGATGTCAAGTAAGCCTAGCTATATAGCACTTAAAGATTCGATGCGAAGTTAGGTCGCAATAGATGGCCCTAAATAACGTCTCATTCGACGACTCGGAAGAGGAAGAGCTATATGTATTCTCGGGAGACGATCTCGTCATCTCATTCCATGATCAGGTGGATCTGGATTGGCGCGAAGTCGCAGAGCGAACGCTGATTGATGAACGTCGCGGACTAGTCGTCCTACAAGTCACCGCCCTTGAAGACTTAATCGACGATATTATCATGCATCTTGCAGACGACCCCGACCAAGAGGAATTCTATTCAAAACTAACCAAGAAGACAATTGGCCCCCGACTGGACCTGCTTGTTAAGCTACTCAAAGAACGAGACGTCATGGACGACGAAATGGAAGGAGTTCTCGCAGATGTACGGAAGCTAGTAGAGCGGCGCAACCTTCTCGCACATGGCACTATTCACCTAAGGCCGGTCGGTGGCGTACGCCCAACTTTGCCATTAAAAGCCGATTTTGAGCTGGAATGGGTAATCAAGAGTCGCCGCTCACCAACTCCCCAACGGCTGACCATGTCCGAACTACGTGAAGATTTGTATGAAGCTATAGGCTGCTTCACAGCCATGCTGAAATGCACCAACGCACTAGTTGCCAAGACCCCTCAACCGCAGCATTTCACCAATGGCCGTTACCTGTAACCTACCGGATACACTGAAGTGCTGCTAAGTCTCATAGCTGCAAGGCGCATGGCGGGGACTGGCTCGATCAAGCATTCAAGCTTCTTGCAGCCGATCTGGCCGTCCGATGCACGCCAGCGCCGTGCCTCTCGCTGGATGAGTGGCATGGACACGTGGAGTGCGAGAGACTCAGAGCATGGCGAAGCTGACCATGACCTCAAGCCGATGGGATGAACTCACTGCGCTGCTGCGGGATGAGCCGAGGCTTCGATCTGAGTTCCCCAAGGTTGCCGAGTACCTGGACATGGCGGCAGGACTGGCAGGAACAGGTGACGATCAAGCCGACGCACAGTTCGACTTGCGGTTCGTGCACTACATGACCGGCGGAAGTGCTGTCAGCAAGAACCCGTACTGGGACATCGTTGAACCGTTCGTAAGCGAGCACGATGGCCGCCGCGTGGTGAACGGTGGCTGCGCGGAAGGAAGTGCTCGACTCGCGTTTGCTCAAATGCTCTTGCAGGCAACATATGCCTACGCGATACCCGCACCAGAAACTGTGGAGTGGTTCGCGAGCTTCTGTGCGGGTTCACCTGTCGTGGAACTCGGCGCCGGACGGGGTTACTGGGCAGCACAGTTGACTCGCGCGGGACTGATCGTTGATGCGTATGATTCAGCTCCGCCAGACCGAGCCGGGAATCCTTCATTTCCCGGTGCGGCCGGCCAGGCAGACATCTGGCACCCCGTTAGGGACCTGGCCGCATTCAGGACTCGCGCTCGATCGGCGGGGTATGTGCTCTTTCTCTGCTGGCCGCCTGGCTGGGGTGACTCGATGTCCTCCGAGGCCCTGGCGTTGTTCGAGGAGGCCGGAGGCCAGCAGCTCATCTACATCGGGGAGCCCAAGGGCGGCAAGACCGGCAACGATGCCTTCTTTGAGGCTCTGTCCTCTCGCTGGAGGTTGGACTCCACAGACTCGAACTTCGTCTCTTGGTGGACAGATGCGGACGTGGCGCAAGGTTGGGTCCGAATCTAGCTCCACACAGCAAAAAAAGGGGGGGTGCCGATCCGTTCGGCACCCCCCCTTTTTTTTGTGCCCTATTTGAGAGCCATGCGGAACACGAACGTGTCATAGCGATCGCGGGGGTACGAGATGTCGGAGATCATGATGACCCGGTCGTCAGCGGCGAGGAATCGCTGATGCACCGTCTTGACGAGATCGCCGGGCGTTGTCCGAAGCCAGTCGGCGTGCAGCGGTGCCGGTAGTTGATCTGAGATCGTTTCTTCGAGGAAGGCCGCCCCCGAGATGTCGGAGACGTCCAGCGGGTGGTAGGTGTCCGAGATCGAGATCGGTCGCCCGTTCTCAGTCGCTCGGGTGACGACATGGTTGACCACCTGTTCCGCCGGGACGCCGAGAGCCTCCGCGAGTTCTCCAGTGGCGGGGATCTGCCGGACCTCGCGGTTCACCTGGATCTGCTGGTCGGTCTCGTTCTGGAACGACCGCTCGGCCGTCTCCATCTGACGCTCAGGAGACACGCGCACGAGGTTCGGACGGTCGGCGACGAAGATCCCCCGCCGTCGCACGGATCGCACAAGCCCCTGACTCTGAAGTAGCTCGATGGCCTTCCGAACGACGATGTCCGACACGCCGCTCTGCTGGGCGATCTCGGCGTAGCTCGGTAGTTGGGTGCCGGGTGGGAGCTCCCCTCCTCGGATGCGTCGGGCGTACTCGCCTGCGATGCGAACGTAGGCCGGTTCTGTCACTGCGCGATCAACCTCCCAGACTCTTCGATGGTGCGTTCACCAGCGTATACGCACCATCGTATACCTAGAACTTGTGCGTATACGAAGATGTGTATACGCTGCCTCTCGGTGACCCACTCAGTCCGGGTGAGTCACAGGCAGTACGCAGAAGTCCTAACTGAACATGGCATCAGCGTCTCCGCCCTCTGGGGTGTCTGGGTTGACGAGTCACGAGGTCCCTGGACTGGCGCTGGATGTCACTTCGAACGTCTGTAGCGCTTGCGCTGCCTGTCCCGTGCGGGGCGTCGGCCCGGTCTGGTTCGCCGGTTCCGTGCGGGGTGGGGAAGGCAAGAGCCAACCTCTGGAGGCTTCAACCTATGCGGCACAACGGACAGCCGGTCATCCTCGCCAGCTCCCTGCCCCCGAATCTGATCAGTCTCTCGGAGCGCAGTTGCACACTGGTCGCGTGCCCGGAGTGCGGCAGGTGGAAGTCGATCAAGAGGGGGATGGTCACCCCGCACCGCGGCCCGCACGTGCCGGGCGCCGACGCCTGGCCGGCGGAGTTCCGGCCGTCGCCCCCGCGGTGCCCGGGGAGCGGCCAGAGGATCCGGATCGATCTGACCTTTGAGGAGTGGCGGGCCCGGCTGGCAGCCGGATGTCGGCAGGCCGGGCAGCGCCGTCGGACGCGCGTGATGCCGCGCCCCAAGCCTCCCGCCATGCGGGCGATCGTCCAGATGGCCGCTCACTGATCCATCTCGTCTTCTTGCGCCCCGGCCTGGTTCAGGTCGGGGCGCTGTCTTTCGTATGGCCCCGAGAGAAAGGGATCTTGTTCATGTTGATCATTGCCGATCTGGATCGGACGCGGGCGGGCTACATCGCCGGTCTGCGCCTGTTGGCTGACCTCTTGGAGGCCCGGCCGGACATCCCGCACTACGAGCACGGGCGGATCAGCTTCGCCCTGAACGGCACGGAGGCTGAAGCCGCCGAGACGATCGAACGGACCGCGGCGGCGCTGACCGCCGAGGGCATCGAGTTCGACCGGAGCGAGGACGACCACTCCCAGTCGATCGAGTTCGTCATCGCTGGCGTGGAGTACGGGTTCTCGCGCGTGCGTGACGCGGCGTGGGCCGCCCATCAGGCCCGGCAGTCCTACGAGAAAAACGTGCAGGTCGCGGTTTCGTGCTGAGTGTGCGGCTGATCGGCCTGCCAGATGACGTCGCGGCCGGGGTCGACCGGCTGCGCGAGACCTTCGAGGTGATCGAGGTCTCTTCGCCGAGGCGGTGCCGCGGCGAGTCCGCCCGGGTGCGGGTCTACGTGATGGCCCGCGCCCTTCCCCCTGATGCCCGGGACGCCCTCGCCGGCAAGCAGTGACGTCCCGGGCTCCTTCACAGGAAGGAAGTCCAACGATGGCCGACAACCCCACCCAGGGCAAGTCCTCGAACTGGCCGAACGGTGAGCCCAAGAGCGTCCGGGACGCCTACGACGCCAAGTCCAGCAAGAGCAAGTAGCCCCCATCACGAGCGGCCTCGGGCCGCTCGGCACGCACGCATGTCAGGCCCGCCCCATCCATGGTGGCGGGCCTGACGGCGTTGCGGGACTCGTCCCGAAAGGACCCCGTGCCCATGACCGGCATGCCTGCCCGACTGCCTGCCAACCCCTCCGATCGCACGCCCGTCACGCGGCCCGGGCCGGTGCCCGCTGCACAGGCTGGGTTCTACGTCTCGGTGCGCACCAGTGCCCGGATGGCCGAATCGGCGCTGGCGCTGGGCCCGTTCCCGGACCGCGACGCCGCGCACGCCCATGTGCCGCTGGTGCGGGCGTTCGTGGCGGCTCGGCATCGGGGCGGGGAGTGGTGGCGGTTCTCGGTCGCCCGGGTGACCGCTCGGCCGGGTGGGGCGCTGCCGGCAGGGACGTTGAACGACCTCATTCCCCAGGCCCGTGACGGGCTGGCCGCCTGACGGCCGGAGCTGACACCCGAGTCCGGGCGGCCCCGCCCCGCGTGCACGTTCGCGCGGGGCGGGGCCATCTCACCCGGTGCCAGATGCCCGGACCTTTCGTCATCCGATCCCCCTGCGGTGGGGGAGAAGGGAGCGCTGTGCGTGATGACGACCCTGATGATGATGCCGGTCTCGGTGACCGGCTCCGCTGTCTCGGCCGCTTCGACTCCGACCACCGGCGCCGCGTCCGGCGCGGGGACGGGCGGGTGTTCCAACTGCGGAAGCGTGCGCAGTGTGCGGGTGCTGCCCGGCGGGCGGCGCCGCTGCGCGTGCGGGCACCGCTGGACCCCGCCGCCCCTGCCGCCGGCCGTGCCGGTGATCGGGGACACGGCGGGGGGCTGGGAGTGATGGCCGCCGCCGAGCCGATCTGGGGCCGCAACGAGAAGCGGACCCGCGAGCACGCGTTCGTGGAACGGCCTGGGTTCCCGTGGCGGAGCTTCAAACCGCGCGCGCTGTGCGGGCGGGCGTGGAGCCCGGACCGCGTCCCCCAGCCGAGTCCCGGCCTGTCGCGGTGCGGCCAGTGCGAACGGGTCGCGAAGGCGCGAGGGCTGGGATGACCCGCCGGAGTCCCGCGCGGTTCTGGGATCCGCGCGGGGAGCGGTACGGCATCCCGACCTACCCGTGGCGGATGGCGCCGCCGCATCTACTGACGCGCCGCCAGCTCGCCGCCGAGGGCCTGCGTCCCGGCGGGCAGGACGTGGCCGCGCAGGTGCTGTGGCACCGGCGGCGCCAGCTCGGCGTGGCCTTTCTGTACGACCGGCGGCTGGCGCTGCCCAAACGGACCCCGACCGCTGCGCAGCGCGCCGCGCTGGCCAAAGCACTGGCCGCGCGACGGTTCTGCCCGCGCTGCCGGACCGACGCCGGTTACGTGCTGCGGCGCCGGCTGGGGTGCTGCAACGCGTGCGCGAGCGAATGGGAAAACGACCACGCCGCCTGACCCCCCATGCCCCTGACCTCTGACGCTCTGCCTCGTCCCGGAACCGGTGTCCGGGACGGGACAGGACGCCAGACCTTCCCCACCCCTCAACACCCAAGGTCACGTCCCCTTTCCCCCTTTCTCTCACCGATAGCGGAGGACGTCCCTCATGAACGCTGACCTGGCCTCCCTGCCCACCACCCGCACCAAGCCCACCGACAGCGCCGAGCCCACCGGCGGCGGGGCTGCCGCGACGACCGCGGCGGGCGGGGGTTACGGGCCGTTCGTGCTGCCCGAGGACGGGATCGTGGACGCGATCGCGATCGAGATCGCCGCGAGCGGTGCCCGGCCGGTCGCTCTCACCCAGACCGAGCGGGTGCTGGCAGCCGCCCGCATCCTGGCCGCCGGCGGTGGCCGCAACGACATCGCCACCCGGCTGCACGTGTCGGGCAACACCGCCCGCACCCTGGCCGACCGCGCCCGCCGCATCGGCGACCCCGGCGACCTGGGGGCCGCCTGACCGGCTCGTGGGCCCGCTGCTGACCGTGTGCTGACGCTCTGCCCGGCCCCGGCCCCGGCCCCGGCCCCGGAACCGGTGTCCGGGGCGGGACAGGACGCCAGACCTTCCCCGGCGTGACCGAAGGTTCGCCGTCCTCTTCCCCCGCGCCTCATCCCCCTGTCGTTCCTTCGAAGGAGCCGCGATGTCGCATCCACTGACCTCCCACACCCCGCCCCGCGCCGGTCAGGACCCGGCGCGGGCCGCCGAGCTGGCCGACCTGGCCGCGCTGCGGCGGCGGGACCGCAACGACCGCAGGGCCCGCGCCGCGATGGCGGCCGGGTTCGGGCTGATCGCAGCCGCCGTGGCCTGGCCGGTCCTGGCGAGCATGCCGGCCGGTGCGCTGGCGCTCCTGACGCTGACGGGGCTGGCGGCGGCGGGCGCCGTATGGCTGATCACCACTGCTTGGGGGTGGCTGTCGGGCCGGTACGAGGTGGTCCGGCCGCACCCGTGGCGGGTGTGGCGGTGGCGGATCGCCGCCCGCTGGTACGCGCCCGGTTCGACGGTGTGGCGGGCGGACCCGGCGCCATGGGACGGCCCCCTGACAGTGCTGGGCTGGATCGCCGATCCGGCGTGCCCGGTGCCGTGGGCGCTGGTCTATGACGGCACCCCGCTGATGTCCGGCGGTGCCGCGCTGTGGCTGCCGCTGACCCACCTGGAGCCGGTCCCGCCGCCGGAGCGTCCCACCGCCCGGCGGGCCGGTGGGGGGCGGTCGTGATGTGGGCCCGCTGGTGGGCGCACCTGGCCCTGATCGATGTGCTGCTGCTGACCGGTGTCGCGGGCGGCGCGGTGTGGCTGGTGTGCGCGCACCTGGCCGCGATGCGCCTGCCCGCCGCGGTGCTGATGGCGGTGCTGGCCGGGCTCGGCACCTTCAGCGTGCTGGCCCGGCACCGCCGCCGCTGATACCTCCCCGCCCCTGTCGTGTTCACCGATGCGGCACCCGCCCCGCTCTGCCGGGGCGGGTGCCGCCGTTTCAAGGAGCCCAGAATGAACGCCGACCCGACGACCCCCGCCCCGGTGAACACCGGCCCCGCGCCCGCCGGGACGCGTTCACCGCACACCCC